>JBILIO010000133.1:0-5136 GCA_044349915.1 Sphingobacteriales bacterium
CTTAACACCTTTAATGAAAATTATTGGGATAAATATGAAGGGTACGATTTAGACAAAGATAAATTTGGAGACGTTCCCTATCGGCCATTAAGTTTATTCTCCGTTATGGTCGAATCTAATTCTTCATTAATGCTATTGTTTAGAAGTTTTATGGTTAGCTTATTAGACAAATCAGAAAAAATAATACCTAGTTTAACACCAGAAAATTTTATTGATAATAAACCACGAATGCATTCAGTAGTGATATGATTGAGCTAATAGAATTAAGAAAAAAATACAATAGACTAGCAGTTCTAAAAGGAATTTCGACTAAATTTAATCAGTCGGAATGCATTGCTTTAATCGGTCCAAATGGTTGTGGTAAAACCACACTTATAAAAAGTATCCTCGGTATGGTTCTGCCAGATTCGGGAGAAATTACATTTAACAATAAATCTATTTTCAACGAAACTGATTACCGAAATTATATTGGATATATGCCGCAAATAGGCAAGTATCCAGAGAATATGAGTATTGGCCAAATAGTTGAAATGATGAAAGAGCTTAGAGGCAGCCATCTATCATTTGACGAAGATCTATATAAAGCATATAAATTAGATCAAATATTAAACAAAAGAATGCGAACGCTTTCTGGAGGCACCACACAAAAAGTAAGTGCCGCATTAGCCTTTATGTTCAATCCGCTTGTATATATATTAGACGAACCAACTGCAGGGCTAGATCCAATTTCGGCTGAAATATTAAAAGAAAAAATGTTATTAGAAAAATCTAAGGGCAAATTAATTTTAATAACCTCTCACCTATTAAGTGATTTGGAAGAACTCGTTTCGGAAATTGTATTCATGCAAGATGGTGAATTACTGATACACCAAACAGTAAAAGAACTTAAAAACAAAACTGGAGAAGAAAAATTATCTAAAGCTATTTCAACTATTCTTAAAGCACAACTCATATGAATAGAATCATTAAATTTGTAATGCTAGATATATTAAGAAATAAAATAATTCTATTCTATACATTTCTGTTAGCGATCATGTCATTTAGCATGTTTAGCCTAGAAGATAATGAAGCTAAAGGGTTGTTAAGTTTGTTAAATTTAATACTACTTAATGTTCCGCTAGTAGCAATCATATTTTCCACTATATATATTTATAATAGCTCAGAATTTATAGAGCTTTTAATTAGTCAGCCTATCAAAAGAAATAAAATTTGGATTAGCTTATACTTAGGGCTAAACACATCACTTATTATTTCATTTATAATTGGCGCTGGAATTCCAATATTACTTTACAGTCCAAACTTAATAGGCATTATTCTAATTGTTATGGGTTGTATTATATCGGTAATATTTACTTCCTTAGCATTCTTATGCTCTATCATAGCTAGAGATAAAGCTAAAGGGATTGGAATGTCAATTTTAATTTGGCTTTTCTTCTCTTTATTATTTGATGGCCTAATTATGTTTCTATTATTTCAACTAGCAGATTATCCAATGGAAAATTGGATTGCCATAATAGCTGCTTTAAACCCAATAGATTTGTCAAGAATAGTAATCCTACTGCAACTAGACCTATCCGCTATGCTTGGGTTTACAGGAGCAGTATTCAAACAAACATTTGGCACCGGTTGGGGAATATTCTTTTCCTCCTCACTTTTATTTTTATGGATGATTATCCCTTTTATGATTTCACTAAGAAAATTCAACAAGAAAGATCATTAAATTCAAGAAGAAATTAGCGAAATAATTTAGTATTACGAACGTGATACCGATTAACTTAAATAAAAAAAAGCATAGCGTTAATACGCCATGCTTTTTTACTTATTACATATTAGCAATAAATTTATTGCCCTGGGATTAACACTTGGTCTATTACATAAATAATACCATTAGAAGCAATAACAGTACCTAATATTTTAGCTTTACCATTCACAAAATAGTCTTCCCCTTTTTTAGTAACTATTACATTACCACCATTTACTTGCCCAATAGATTGGCCATCTTGAATATTTTCTAATTTATAAACCCCAACAGATACATGGTATTGTAAAATATCAATAAGCGCATCTTTCTTTTCTGGAGTTAATAGCGATTCAACAGTTCCGGCAGGCAATGCATTGAACGCAGCATTTGTTGGAGCAAATACAGTAAATGGACCAGCGTTGCTTAATGCATCAACTAATTCACCAGCTTTAACTGCTGCCACTAGCGTTGTATGATCTTTACTCCCAATAGCAACTTGTACTACATTTGGATTAGAAACATCATCTTGTACACCTGATTGACCAGTTTGTGCGGGAGTTTCAGTGGCACTTGTATTGCTCGTATTTTCAGATGTACTGTTGCCACCACATGCGGTACTTAATACAATTCCTGAAATGATAATAGATTTAAGTATTGTTTCCATAATGTTTAATTATTTAATTGTTTAATTAAAATTACTACTTGAAACAATAGTATTTTATGACTTTAATCATAAAGTTTGGATATGCCTAAAAATAGAGATTACGCTTAATACAATGAAAATACTAATGAAAAATAGATAATACTGGATGTTTGGAATGCTTATCGTAAACATGCCTGCAAAGCCCTGAATGCCTAACAAAATCTCATTGATGATGATGATAATTAGAAAATAATAAATGTACTTGGAGATTGATTTGAGCAGAACATATCTAAATAAATAGTGAAGTATGAACATGGAAATGATTACTAATAAAACCAAGTGCAAATAAGCAATAACAATTGATCTTAAGCTATAGGCTATATGGCTAATAAATGGAACGGTTGAAACCAATTGCAAGATTAATTTGAGTGTAAACGAAAATAAAATTACCCAAACAATTCTTGAAAAATACTTATCGGTTGATAATACAAACTTCTTTTTATGTGTTGAAATTTGAAGCAATAAATAGACCCATGTTAGTAGCTGCAATAAAGATGATAAGACTACTATTATATATAGTGATAAAGGGATTTTAAACCATAAAATTGATAAAAAATAACTGGGGAAAGTTGATAAAAAAAATACCCAGAAAATTGTCATCGAATTTTTTATTTGCATTTGTTTTAATAACTGATAGCACATCAAACCAAAACAAGAAAAGATAAACCAGCCATTGTATTGAAAATGCAAATAAAAATAAACACTTGCTAGATGAACATCTTGTTGGTACGATTTGCTTATCATTAAATAAGCTATATAAAATGTTCCGAAATTTGAAATGAAATTAAAAAACAATGCCGCATAAAACCAGTGCTTCACAAAAGCTTGTTCTTTAAACTTTAAAGTGTCTTTTATAAAAAAAAAGCTGAACAGCACAGCGGTTAAAACAATTAGGAAAGAAAATGTATTTGATGAAACATGATACCCATATAATATAAAAGATATCATCATTCCAATAGAAAAAACCGTATTTGCAATTAGTATTAAATTGTATTTTTTCCAATTTAGCTGAATATGTTGATCTAGAAAATAAATCAACATAAGATATAATGCTTGGCTAATCCAGGCGGCAAAAGCAAAATGTGAATGTGCGTGTTGTAAATGTTTTTGCTCAAGAAATGGGAAAGAAAAAGCAATTTTGTATCGCATCAAAAAACCTAACAATGCAACAATTAATAAGTTAGTGATTAATACTAAAATCCATTTTTTATAATTCATATTATTAATACCCCTGGTGATTTCTAATAATCAAATTTGCTCGATAGGACTTATCTATAAAAAAAGGTATTGTGAGATTGTATTGATTAGTTAAAATGGAATTGCTATGCATCTTTCCATTTTGCCTTTTTTATATAAATCAAATTAATTCTATAAAACTAATAAAGCATAAATGTACTTAAATACTTTAATTAATTGGGTCAATATTAAAGAAAATTACGGACCAAGACGAGTTATGGAGCATTATTAATTATACACGTTCATTAGCTAAATAATTTTTTTGTACGCATAAAAAAGACAGCTGATTACTCAAATTTATTTTTTCTCCAATGCTTCGATACGTTTTAGTAATTTTTCTATGATTACTTGTTGTTCTTGCACAGCTTTAACCAAAGGCACTACAAACTCCGCATAACGAATACCATATAAGTCTGTTTCATTTTGCGGAGTGCTTACTCCATCAAAATCATAGCCAATTTTTTTAGCTGCAGCCTCAACTTCTTGTGCAATGAATCCGGTGCGGACAATGTTATTTGCTGAAGTGTTTTTATCATTCGATAAGCTATGTTTTGCTTTGATACTATCTGGCATTGCTTGCATTGTAATGGCTTCTTGTTTTTTTGCGTTCAAAGTATAAGTTACAGGTCTAAGCTCCGCAATAAAAGCTAAACCTGGTACGGTTTCTTTAATATTATCTTTGATACGTGCATCACTTACACTCGTAAAAGCAACTTGCCCTTCTATCACAGCAACAGATGCATTACCAATTCTAACCATATTAGATGATGTAGCTATAGCCCCACTTCCGATGGCTGTTGCATTGTTTAAGGCACCAGTATTAACATTTGCTTGAAAGCCTAAGGCTGTGTTATTACTTCCGGTTGTGTTAGAAGAAAGGGATTGATGACCATTTGCCGTGTTCCCATTTCCGGTGATGTTGAAATTAAGGGAAGCATATCCAATTGCAGTGTTATCATACCCAACAACGTTTGAATTAAGGGTGGAAACACCCAAGGCGGTATTATCATACCTTGATCCATTTCCACTTCCACTTCCGAGTCTAAACCATTCGCCAGCTGTGCCTGTGAAAATTTCAATTGCTTTGTTGTCTGTATTATATATCTGCAAGCCTGTAGCTGGCGAGGTAATAGCATCTCTATCTAAAGTAGTCATGCGCGGTGGCAAAAAACCTTTGCTTGTTGAGCTAACATCTAATTGAGCAGAAGCATGTGGAGTATTAGTTCCAATGCCTATTTGCGCTTGAGAAAAAGTTACTATAAATAGTAATGCCATTAACGTTATTGTTTGTTTCATGATTCGAATAAGGTTATGAATAGGTAAATTATATAAACCTATTCATTATATCTGACTATACTGGATTTATATTTTTTCAAAAAATATCCTTACTTTTCCGTATGGAAAAAACAATTACTATTGGAACACCACTTAGCAACACCGCCAAAAAAGTGATGTT
>JBILIO010000134.1:0-5098 GCA_044349915.1 Sphingobacteriales bacterium
ATTCTCGATCGGTTAATTTTCTTGCCCTTATTTTGGCATAGTTATCTGGACCACCTTTGTCATTAAAATAAGTATTGATGGTATTGTCTAAAACCTTTCTAACCGTTGGAGGTAATAAATCTAGCAAGTTATTGGAAGGCGTTGCATCACCAACACTGCTAGAGTTTGGGTAAGGATCGCTACTGATAATAAAACTGGGGTCGTTGGTAAATATGCGTTGGTTTTCGCCTAAATCGATCAGCGCTAATACATCGCGGGTATCGTCTAAGCCATTGCGCGATCGGTCGGTCACCCATACTTCTACCCTAGAAATTAAAACATTCGATTTTACAATGGGCGGACTTTCTAAAGCTTTATCGTAATTATCTCTAAAATATTGCGCCAAGAAAAAATGTTTATTGGCTTCGTAATTATCTGCTAAAAATTTGAATTCTGTTTTTTGTGCACCATTGGTAATTTTAATTTGTTTCTTCTCCGATTTCTGTTGCGAGAACACACTCGTTACGGTTAGCTTTCCAAATTGTAATTGTGTTTTTACTCCAAACAAACTTTGGCTACCACTAATTAAACTACTGGTTAAGGGAAGGGAAACATTTCCTAATTCAATTTTTTTAATGATCTCGTCTTCGTAACCGGTGTATTCTAATTTGGTTTGATTTTCAAAATCGAAAGTGGCTTCGGTATTGTAATTGATGGAAGTTTTTAATTTATCTCCAATATTACCCGTTACATTTAATTGAATTTTTTGGTCGAAATCAAATTGCGTAGTACTGCGTTGTCTTTCGCTTAATAAAGGATTGTCGTTTCTGTTAAATCGGCCCGAGAAGATCAATTCTGCTGTACCTTGCGGGCGAATGTCTACTTTACTTCCTCCAAATATGCGATCGAATACTTGGTTATTGATGTATAATTTTGGAGTTACGCTATTGCCACTTACCAAAGCGTTTTCGGAAGCGCGTAATTTCCAATAATCTAATTTGCTTTTTTGTGCTTCTTGTTTTTGGTATTCTTCGAAAGTTAAATAACTAGGCGCTTTATAAAATTTACCACCAATACTTTCGGTAATGGTATACATTTTGGTATTCGGATCGTACACTACTTTACGCTCTAAGTTGGGTGGATCTTTTAAATCAATCTTCTTTTTGGTAGGCGTTAAAGTGGCAGCAGGAACAACAACTGTAGAATCTGGCGAATCATTTACTATGGCATAGGCAAATACATTTGCATCTGCCGCCGATGAAACCGCCAGTGCAACTGAAATTGTAATAACTATACCGACCACCCAACGCAAAGTGCGTGGAATGTTTTGTTGATTTTTCAAATTAATTTTTGCTGATGATACCTCGGCGCTGCTATAAACTTTTTAATGCGGCTTTGATAATTAGTTCGACCGAAATAGTGCCTTCTGCAGTTCTCATCACTGTATCAATTGCTTTATCGGCCGCATTTTTATTAAAGCCTAACATAACCAATGCAGATAACGCTTCATCTCGCGATGTATTGTTAATTGGAGCAGATAAAAGTGTGCTAGGACCCTCTTTTTTCAACTTATCTTGTAATTCTAAGATCAATCTTTGGGCAGATTTAGGACCAATTCCCTTAATTCGCTGAACCAGAGGCACATCGCCTTTAATAATGGCTTCTTGAATTTCTAATGGAGAAATAGAGGAAAGCATCATTCGGGCAGTGTTTGGACCTATTCCAGATACCGAAATAAGGTGAGTAAACAACCTTCTTTCGGTAGCCTCGTAAAATCCATAGAGGGTATGCGCATCTTCGCGCACATTCAGGTAAGTATGTAATTTTAGATTTTCTTCTGGCCCTATTTGAGAATAGGTATGCAAAGAAATATTGATAAAGTAGCCCACGCCTCCTGCTTCAATCACCACCTCTGTTGGGCTTTTACTAATTAGTTTTCCGTTGATATGATAAATCATTATTTACGCAGCTTAATTGTTTTTGCGATAATTTTTGCTCCAAAGCTTCTAGTTTTAGTGGCTACTTTTTGTAAACCACTTTCCTCTTTAGATTGTGCATCTACTACGGCAATGGTAACCATGTTTACAATTTCTCTAACAGAAGATCCTAATTGTAAAATGTGAACTGGTTTTTTCATACCAATTAAAATTGGGCCCACTGCTTCGGCACCACCAATTTCTTGTAAAATTTTATAGGCTGCATTTCCAGCATCTAAATTTGGAAAAATTAAGGTGTTGGCTGCTGCTCCGTTTAAAGTAGAGAAAGGAAAATTATCTTTTAATAAAGCTGGATTCAAAGCAAAGTTTGCTTGCATCTCGCCATCTACAATTAGTTCGGGATGTTGTTGGTGTAAAATTTCTACCGCCTTACGCACCTTCATTGGGTTAGGTGTTTCGGAGTTTCCAAAATTAGAATAAGACAACATGGCAATGCGTGGACTGATGTTAAATTTACTCACCGATTTAGCCACCAACTTCGTAATCTCAACTAATTCATCTACATTAGGATCAATGTTTACGGTAGTGTCGGCTAAAAATATAGGCCCTTGTTTGGTTAACATCAAATACATTCCCGCCACTTTACTCGTGTCGGCTTCGGTACCAATAATTTGTAATGCCGGACGAATGGTGAGTGGATAATTTTTAGTTAATCCCGAAATTAAAGCATCGCCGTCTCCAGTGTCTAACATCATGGCGCCAAAATGATTTCTATCGCGCATCGCTTTTTTGGCTTCGTATTCTGTTACCCCCCTGCGTTTTCTTTTTTCGAAAAATAGTTGCGCATAATCCGCCACCATGGTATCTTCTACTTTCGGATCAAAAATTTGTACATCGGATAATTCTAATTGATGTTCTTCAATTAGCGCTTGAATTTTATTGGTATCGCCTAATAAAATCGGAATGGCAATGCCTTCTTCTTTTACGATTTGTGCTGCTTTTAAAATTTTATAATTATCGGCCTCTGCAAATACTACACGTTTCGGATCGCCTTTTGCTTTTACCGTTAAGGTACGCATCAGTTTATCATCTAAACCTAATCGTTTGTTTAACTCCTCTTTGTAAGCTTCCCAATCTTTTATTTTATGACGCGCCACACCCGAATCAATGGCTGCTTTTGCTACGGCCGGAGCCACATGGCTAATCAATCTAAAGTCTAAAGGTTTTGGAATAATATAATCTTTACCGAAGGTGATATTTTTTTGATTGTATGCTAAGTTAACTGCTTCGGGTACGGGTAATTTTGCTAAATCGGCAATGGCTTTTACCGCCGCAATTTTCATTTCTTCGTTAATGGCTGTGGCGCGCACATCGAGTGCTCCTCTAAAAATATAAGGAAAGCCTAACACATTGTTTACTTGGTTTGGATAATCCGAACGACCCGTAGCCATGATTAAATCTTTGCGCGTATTGATCGCTAAGTTGTATTCAATTTCGGGATCTGGATTGGCCATCGCAAAAACGATTGGATTTTTCGCCATTGATTTTAACATCGCTGGCGTAAGTGTATTTGCAGAAGATAAACCGATAACTGCATCGGCATCTTTCATCGCATCTTCGAGTGTATGTAAATTTATTTTGGTCGCAAAATGTCTTTTGGTTTCGTCCATGTGATTTTGACGATCGGCACGAATCACGCCCTCTCTATCAATCATCACAATGTTCTCGAGGCGTGCACCCATTGAAACATATAGCTTAGAGCAAGAGATTGCCGCCGCACCAGCGCCAATCACTACCAATTTTATTTTATCAATTTTTTTCTTTTGTAATTCTAAAGCATTAAGTAAAGCAGCTGCAGAAATAATGGCCGTACCATGTTGGTCATCGTGCATGACCGGAATACTTAATTCGGCTTTCAATCTTCTTTCAATTTCAAAACATTCTGGTGCTTTGATATCTTCTAAGTTAACGCCACCAAAAGTTGGTTCCATTGCTTTTACCGTGCGCACAAATTCATCTACGTCGGTTACATTTAATTCAATATCGAATACATCTATGTCTGCAAAAATTTTGAAGAGTACACCCTTTCCTTCCATCACTGGCTTCGATGCTTCTGGACCAATATTTCCTAAACCTAATACGGCGGTTCCATTACTAATTACGGCTACTAAATTTCCTTTAGATGTATATTTATAAACATCTTCGATGTTGTCTGCAATAGCTAAACAAGGTTCGGCCACACCAGGAGAATAAGCAAGCGATAAATCTCTTTGAGAATTGGTGGCTTTGGTTGGAACTACTTCTATTTTTCCAGGACGCCCTTGTGAATGATAATCTAAGGCATCTTGTTGTTTACGTGTCGTTTTTTTCATCGTTGCTGATTAGGCTTTTTTAATCACTTTTAAAATCATGCCGGCTTTCAAAGATTCGTTGCTTTTTAAATTATTTAAAGCCCTTAATTTTTCAATCGTCATGCCTTCAAATCTTTTGGCTATGGCCCAAAGTGTGTCGCCATTTTCTACCTTATATAAAACTAATTTTTCTTCTTCGTTTCTGTTTGGCACTTTAGCCGTAACCTCTGTTTCGCTCGTTTTTACTTCTGATTTTTTAATTACTGTTTTTTGTACAAAAGTTTGAATGGTAATTTTTTGACCTACATTAATTCGATTAGATGTAAGATCGTTCCATTTTTTAATATCCGCTAAACTCACTTCGTATTTTGCTGCAATAAATCCTAAATTATCACCTGCCTTTACCGTATGTGTTTTATTTTTTCGTACCGTTATGATTTGCGTTTCTTCGCTTTGTGCCGTATTTGCAGCTGGCTCTTCGGTGCTAGCAACTGCTTGCTGCTGTTCAGTTACAGGGGCTTCTTTAACTTTATTCGTTTTGTTTTTTGCAATTAACTGAATTGGGGTAGTAGATGGAACTGCTTTAATTTCTCTTTTAATTCTTAAACGCTGTCCTACTGCTAAACTATTGCGTTTAATTTTATTCCATTTTTTTATTTCCGAAATACTCACATCGTATTTACTCGATAATTTGCTCAGCGTTTCGCCTTTGCGCACCACGTGTGTTTTATATACCGTGCGTGCATTGGCTAAAGGATCGGTGTTTAAAACAAACATCGATTCTGCATTTAATCTATTAGGGAATGCGCGGTAAAGCGAATCTTTATTTAA
>JBILIO010000135.1:0-5048 GCA_044349915.1 Sphingobacteriales bacterium
TGAGATTAAACAAAGAGGCTACAGACCCAAGTTTAGATAAATTATAAATTAATTTTTGCAGAAATAGCCGTTGCAATGGTGGTAAATAATACAATGGAGATAGAACTGATGGGCATTAATATAGCTGCAATTACCGGAGATAGATTTCCTTGCACGGCATAAAATAATCCTACAGTATTATATAATAAAGAAATCACAAAACTTATCACAATAATTTTTTTACTCGTTTTAGCAAATTGAATAAATCGATCTAAATTACCAAAAGATTTTCCATCCATGATGATGTCGCTCGCTGGCGAGAAATAATTAGCTTGGTCGGTAATGGCAATACCGACATCGCTCTGCCTCAATGCTCCTGCATCATTTAAGCCATCGCCTACCATCATTACTTTCATCCCTTTTGCTTGAAGCATCGCTATTTTTTGCAATTTATCTGATGGGCTTTGTTTGAAATATAAAGGGGTAGTATCTCCTAACATAAATTGCAAGGTGCTTCGCTCCGCATCATGGTCGCCAGATAAAACCATTAACTCAAATTTATTTTTTAGCCGCGCAATTAAACTTGCAAAACCATTTCGATAAACATGTTTTATAGAAAAATAACCTTTGATCGTATGATTGATTTCTATATAAACGACACTTTCTTTAAACGTCCCATCTTCAATTTCCCCTAAAATAAACTGCTCGGAACCCACTCTAATTTTAAAATTCAGATAGCTTGCTACCATTCCCATTCCAGGAATCTCTTCGAAAGTTGCTAATTCAATATTGCTATCATTTTTAATAAAGTCATAAATTCTTTTGCTCAATGGATGCGCAGAATTCTTAAATAACGCTTTTAGTATTTGATTTTCTTGGGTAGAAAGTGGCGCACCTGTGTAAACTACATCGGCAAATTTAGCTTCCGTAATAGTGCCTGTTTTATCAAAAACGATGACATTTATTTTAGCTAGTTTTTCTAAAATACTCGCATTTTTAAGGTAAAAAGCTTTTTTTCCTAATTGTCTAATACTGTTACCGTGGGTAAAAGTTGCAGCCAAAAGCAATGCACATGGGCATGCGATGATCAGCGTAGTTGTTAAAGCATTGATGGCACGGGAGAAGTCTTGTGGTAACCAATAAAAAAATGCAGCAGCAGTAATTGCAAATAAAACTAGGGTAAAATATTTACTAATGGTTTGCACAAAGGTATATTGTTGCGTTTCTCTTTCTTGAAAAACTTCTTTATTCCATAATTTAGTTAAATAACTTTGCGAAACAGTTTTTAAAACTTCTAAAGTCAAAGAGCCACCAACTTGTTTTCCACCTGCATACAACAATTCTCCTCTTTGCTTTTCGACAGGCTCCGATTCACCAGTAACAAAACTGTAATCAATTTTTCCAGCACCTTTTATAAGCATCGCATCTACAGGAATTAATTCGTTGTTTCTAACCAGAATTTGATCGCCTTGCTTTAAATTATTTACCGGAATTACTTCTTCTATTCCTTTATTTATTTTGATGATGGATAATGGAAAAAAGGATTTATAATCTCTGTCAAAAGAAAGCGTTTCGTATGTTCTATCTTGAAAATAACGACCAATAAGCATAAAAAATACGATACCGGTCATAGAGTCGAAATAGCCGGACCCATTGCCATAGCACAATTCATACACACTTCGACCAAAAGTAATTAAAATGGCTAATGCGATAGGTAAATCGATATTTAAATAACCTTTTAATAAGCCTTTTACACCGGTAATAAAAAATTCTGATGCGGCATAAAATAAAACTGGCAAAGAAAGTGCCATGGAGATATAGCCGAAATAATATTTGAGATTTTCTTGGTCGAAATAATTTCCTAACGAAAAATATTCTGGAAAGCTTAGCATCATAATGTTGCCAAAAGCAAAACCCGCTAAACCAATTTTAAATATTCTTATTCGATTAATAGGATTGCCCTTATTGCCTGCTGCACTTTCTAAACTAATATGTGGTTCATAACCTATTTCGGCCATTAAAGAGGCGATAGCAGATAAAGATGTTTCCGACTCTTTAAATGAAATAGCCACTTCTTTTCTGGGAAAATTAACAACAGATTGTATTACGCCAGCATTTAGGCGATGCATATTTTCTAATAAATAAACGCATGAGCTACAGTGCATGGTAGGCACATGAAAGGTAATGTGCGTTTCTATACCATTACTAAAAGTAATGAGCGATGCTTTTAAATCTGCATCTTCTAGGTATTGATAGCTATCATGTTTTTTTTGAAACCTACTGATGCCTGGATTTTGATCTAAAGTATAATAAGAACATAGATTATTCTCGGATAATAATTCATATACCAAACTACAGCCTTCACAGCAAAATGTCTTATCGTCAAAAGTGACTAAATGAGTTTCGCAATCTTCGCCACAATGATAACAGATTTGATCGGTAGTGGTTTCGGCACTATTTTTTTGCATGTGCAAATTTAATTAGCCACCGTATTTTAAAATATGACATTTGTCATATTTTCTAGTAATGTTAATCGTGAATATTTGCCACTTTTAACAAACCTGGAATATCAATGATTTGAATTTTTCTGCCTTCAAAAGATACCAGTTTTTTAGATTTAAATTCGGACAATAAACGGATTGCAGTTTCTGTTGCAGTTCCAACCAAAGTCGCAATCTCTTCTCTAGAAAGGCTTACAGACATCGTAATGCCATCTGGTTCTAGTCCATACATTTCTTTTAAGAAAAGTAAAGACTCTGCCATTCGCTCTCTTACTGGTTTTTGTGCAAGGTGTAAAATAGACTCTTCTGCATGCTTTAAATTATTAGACAATAATTTAATAAGTTGAATAGCAAAATTTGAATCTTTTTCTATGAGGGCAAAAATTACATTTTTAGGGATAAAGCAAATAGAAGTGGTATCTATAGCGGTTGCCGAACTCGAATATTTTTCGCCAGCAAGCATGGCCCTATAACCAACTACATCGCCTTCTTTTGCAAATCGAACAATTTGCTCTCTTCCTTCTTCACCCATTTGATGAATTTTTATTTTGCCGGTATTTACACAAAATATACCATGAGGATAGGCACCTTCTGCAAATAATTGTTGCCCCTTTTCTAAGGATTGGCACCATTTATTTTCATTAATTATTTTTACTTCATCTGGCGCAATTTGACAGAAAATAGACTTATGACGAGAATGACAATGTTCGCAATCGTGTTGTATATCTTCCTTTTTAGCCATGGTGTTTTTTGGAATAAAACTAAATTTACTAAAAAAATATGTTTATCAGTTAAAAATAACGCCGAAAAACTGAAAATGCTCCAAATAACCTGTTAAGGGTAACAAATAAGATTTGATTCTAAAGCTTGTTTAAAAAACTAGTAATTCCGAATTATAATGTCGAAACATTTTTTAACTAGCTTCCTATTTTTGAGAAGAACTACGAATCATTTGCCTTTCTCATTAATGGCTTATTTTTATTTTTTCGATTTTACTGAAATTTTTACCCATCACTTTTATAAAATAAAAACCATCGTATAATTTTCTGACATCAAAATAAGTAATGGTACTGCCTTGTACTATTTTATCTGATTGAATAATTTTACCTTGTAGATCAATTAATTCTATTTGCACATCTTCGTTTTGTAAACCACTTAGTTGAATGGCTACAAATTCTGTTGCAGGATTTGGCGATACAATGATGCTGGTTTTTATGTTATTGGCTAATCCTGTACTTGGTGAATAAGTGGTAACGGGCTCATTGATGGTGGTTACTTTAGCCACTACCCTACTACCATAAAAAGTTGGGCCAACTGCATATGGATAAGCCGAATTCCAATTTTTATCTACAGTTGCGAAATAGCAATAAGTGCCATTAGGGAATTCTGGAGTAATACAAAAACGGCCGTTATGATCATCTAAGTATTCTGTATTTGTATTTACAACATATTCATAATCTTCTCTGAAATATCCTAATGGATAAGTTGTACTTACCGGAGGTCCAGCTGTTACAGTTGTACCGTTAGCATATTGCGTGCGGGTACTTATATTTCTGTATTGATAACTAGATTTCATCCTAACAATTCCACCCGTACCATCCAAATTTTTATATCCATATGCGCCGTAAATTGGAAAGCCATCGTAGGCAAAACCAATAAGTGGAGCATGTACATTGCTATCAATTAAATATAATCCATCGGCAACATATAAATTACAAATAGTAGAAATAACCGAAAGGTCTAAACTAAATGCACTCGGATTTTGATGATGATGGTAATTGCCCATTGCTGGATGACCTTTCGCACAATCAAAACCTAATCGCTCTGCAACAATAGCATCTCTGTTCCAAACATTATCGCCCATGCCCCCAAGTGGCCCACCTGCAAGCGCTCCAGTGGAAGACTTCCACGAAACGCCATCTCTATAATCAAATAAAGCAACTCCGTTAATAAATAAACCGATGTTTCCGCCAGTGGTATTTACAGGATTTCCTGTATTTTTTACTGGATTCAATGGGAGTTTGAAAATAGCATTTTGACTAGTTGCTATAGATGGATTTCCATCTAAAAAAGGGCCAGTTATATAAGAGGGTATTCCATTTGTTGCTACATAAACATTAGCAGTAGAATACTTCACACTCAATACATTTGCCAAGGCATTATCGTTGATGGGAGTGAAATTATTTCTTACATAATGTCTACCCATAATACCAGTTGTATTTTGCAACCAATTTAAAATTACAGGATTAGTTTGGGCAAATACACTGTGCAAGCCAACTATTAATATTGTGGTTAATACTATTTTTTTCATGCTATTTAGACGCGGTTTATTCGTTTTTCCTTCGATTCAATAACAATAATTCTTTCGGAAAAGCCAGTGCTGGATTAAACAAGAATTTTTGATCATCAAGTGTAAGCAAAAAAGCCATTAAATCTACCTTTTCAGCCTTATTTAACCTAATCTTAATACGCTTATTGTTGCTTGTAAGAAGTTCAATATTTTCGTAATGATGGAGCACATCTTGTAATTTACTAAAACGGCCATCGTGCATATATGGGAAAGTAAAG
>JBILIO010000136.1:0-5020 GCA_044349915.1 Sphingobacteriales bacterium
TTTCATATGAATTATTTTGTGCAACATGCTGGTGCCAAAACATTGATTTTGATAGATGAATTTGGAACAGGAACAGATCCTAAGTTTGGCGGCCCTATTGCAGAAGCGGTGCTCGAGGTATTGAATCGTAAAAAAGTGAGAGGCGTAATTACTACGCATTATTCTAACCTGAAAAATTTCGCGAACAGTACAGATGGTATTCAAAATGCCTCTATGTTATTCGATCAAGTAGAGATGAAGCCATTTTATCAGTTAGAAATGGGCTTGCCTGGTAGTTCTTATGCCTTTGAAATTGCCCAAAAGATAGGCTTGCCAGCTGCTTTATTAAACAGTGCCAAACAAAAAATTGGTCATCAGCAAAAAAAGGTAGATACTTTATTAGCCGATTTAGAAAGAGAGAAAAAAGAAATGGCCATCAAACAAAATGAAATGGCTATTCAAACTCGAAAGCTGAATCAACTAGTGCAAGAAAACCAGCAAACAAAAGATTTTTTCGATACCAATAAAAAGAAAATTTTAAAAGAAGCGAAAGTAGAAGTTGATCAATTAATTAAATCGGCTAATAAATTAGTCGAAAATACCATTGCCGATATTAAATCGGTAAAGGCTGATAAAGAAGCAACTAAAAAAATAAGAAACCAATTTGAAACGGCCGCTATAGAAATTATTAAAAAGGCTGAACCCATTGTTGTTCCTGCAAAATCGAACCTTGCTAATCAAAAAATAAAAGTAGGTGATTGGGTGGTTTATGGAGAAGATCAAATTTTAGCCGAGGTGCTTTCTATTCAAAAAAACAAAGCAGAATTGGCCATTGGCGATCTACATACTTGGATTTTGCTGAGCAAATTGCAGCTTACTACTAATCGCACAAAAAAAGCGGTCAATCAGTCTGCCTTTTCAAATGTAATGGCTAATTCGGCGAATCAATTTCAGCCGCAAATAGATATTAGGGGCGCAAGGGGCGAGGAAGCACTTTGGGAAGTAGAAAAATTCTTAGACAAAGCCATCATGTTAAATTATTCAGAAATTAGAATACTACATGGAAAAGGGGATGGCATTTTAAGAAAGTTAATTAGAGAATACCTGAAAAAATACGAAGTAGTTTCTTCTGTTGCTAGCGAAAATGTTGAATTTGGTGGCGATGGAATTACTATTGTAAACTTGCGTTAAAGCCAATATATCATTAAATTAGCTCTGTTAAATTAATCGAAAATTATACCCATGATAAATAAAGTTGTTAAAGATGCCGATACCGCCATCAAAGACATTCAAAATGGCCAAACGATTATGCTTGGTGGTTTTGGATTGTGTGGCATTCCCGAAAATTGCATTCAAGCATTATTGCGAAAAAAAGTAACAGATTTAACTTGTATCTCTAACAATGCGGGTGTAGATGATTTTGGAATTGGTTTACTATTGCAACAACGCCAAGTAAAAAAAATGATTTCTTCTTATGTAGGAGAAAATGCAGAATTTGAAAGACAATTACTTTCTGGAGAATTAGAAGTAGAATTAATTCCGCAAGGAACATTAGCCACTAGGTGTATGGCAGCAGGTTATGGAATGCCTGTAATATATACTCCTGCTGGCGTTGGTACCGAAGTAGCTATTGGAAAAGAAACCAGAGAATTTAACGGAAAAGAATATTTAATGGAATATGCATTTGATGCAGATTTTGCTATTGTGAAAGCATGGAAAGGTGATACAGCAGGAAATTTAATTTATAAATCTACCGCTCGAAATTTTAATCCAGTAATGGCCATGGCCGGAAAAATTACCATTGCAGAAGTAGAAATTTTAGTACCTGCCGGCGAATTAGATCCAGACCATATACATACACCTGGAATCTATGTCCATCGCATATTTCAGGGCAGTAACTATGAAAAAAGAATTGAACAAAGAACGGTAAGAACTAAATAAACCACAGCTATGTTAGATAAAAACGGGATCGCAAAAAGAATTGCGAAAGAAGTAAAAGATGGCATGTATGTTAATCTTGGAATTGGTATTCCAACACTAGTGGCTAATTATATTCCGGATGGTATTAACGTGGTTTTACAATCCGAAAATGGTTTGTTAGGCATGGGCCCTTTTCCTTTCGAAGGCGAAGAAGATGCCGATTTAATAAACGCTGGAAAGCAGACTATTACTACGCTTCCGGGTTCTTCTATTTTTGATTCGGCATTAAGTTTTGGAATGATTCGTGCACAAAAAGTAGACTTAACTATTTTAGGTGCCATGGAAGTTTCCGAAAATGGCGATATCGCAAACTGGAAAATTCCTGGTAAAATGGTAAAAGGTATGGGAGGTGCAATGGATTTGGTAGCCTCTGCACAAAATATTATTGTGGCCATGCAACATGTAAATAAAGCAGGAGAATCTAAGCTTTTACCCAATTGTACATTGCCATTAACAGGCGTACATTGTGTGAAAAAAATAGTAACAGAATTAGCCGTTTTAGCGGTACTCGAAAATGGCGGATTTCAGCTATTAGAGCGAGCTCCAGGCGTTTCTGTTGCCGAAATCCAAGCAGCTACAGCGGGCAAATTACTCATTGAAGGCGATATTCCCGAAATGCAATTATAAATGTTATTTTTAATAATTAAATAATAACCAATGAAGCTATCCATTGTCATTCCAATTTATAACGAGGAAGAAAATATCGATTCTCTTATTAATCGTTTGCGAACGGTGGTTGCGCAAATGCAAATTTCTTGCGAATATATTTTCGTGAATGATGGCAGTAAAGATCATTCTTTTCAATTAATTAAAAACTTAGCACTTGCCGATCCTGCTGTTAAATACATAGATTTTAGTAGGAACTTTGGACATCAAATTGCGGTTTCTGCTGGATTAGATTTAGCCGCTGGAGACCGCGTAGCCATTATCGATGCCGATTTACAAGATCCACCCGAATTAATCATCGAGATGTTTGCTAAAATGGATCAAGGCTATGAAGTAGTATATGCAAAACGCAATAATCGTAATGGAGAAAGTTGGTTAAAGAAATTTACCGCAAAGGTTTTTTATCGCATTTTAAAAAGTATTACTTCTGTTAAAATTCCAGTAGATACCGGTGATTTTAGAATCATTGATCGTAAGGTGGTGAATGTTTTGAATCAAATGCCGGAGCATAATAAGTTTTTAAGAGGACAAATTTCTTGGATTGGATTTAAGCAAACCTATGTTGAATACAATCGTAATGTGCGTCAAGCAGGATCAACTGGTTATACTTATAAAAAAATGATTCGCTTAGCCTTAGATGGTATTACTTCGTTTTCTAATTTTCCACTTAAGGTAGCTAGTATTTGTGGTTTTGTAGTATCAGGTATTGCATTTATAGTCATGATTTACGCTTTGTATTCGAGGTATATTATCAAAGATTATGTAGAAGGTTGGACCTCTACGATCATTAGCGTATTGTTCTTAGGCGGAATACAATTGATATCGATTGGAATTATTGGAGAATATATATCGAGGTTGAGTGAAAATGCGCGTAACAGACCTTTGTATATTATCAACGAAACGAATATAAAAAAGGAAGCATAATTCCAAAAAAAAAGTTCAACGATTGTTGAACTTTTTTTTTAATTATATTTTTAGATTAAAAATCATCCTCTTCAAACTCATCGAAGTCCTCTTCGAACTCATCAATTTCATCTATAGGTAATTCAAATTCATCTTCGTCGTCTGCAATTTTTGATTTAACTGGATTTGTTTCAGTCTTAGCAGATGGCTTAGCAGCCTTTGTTTTAGGTGCTTTGGTAGTTTTAGTGTCGATTGCTTTTTTAGGACTTTTCATTTTAGGCTTTCGAATTTAATGTTAGCACTAAGTTATTAAAATACTTTTAAACTCTCCAAATTTCTTTTTTATTTTTCTAAAGATTCATCTTCTTCGTTATTATCCGAATTGATATCATCTTCGTCGAAACCATCTACTTCGTTTTCTGTTTCTTCTGTTAAAATTTCTTCCATATTTTCTGGACTTAAGTCCATATCGTCTGCTAACGTTTCGTCATTAAATTCTTGGGCAATCATGGCATCAAGTGCATCATCTGCGGTGTTTGATTCCATTGGTTCTAAAGCTTCCATTTCTTGATTAGAAATTGGCTCTGCCACTCCAACCATTGATTCTTCTGGATTAATGGTGTTTTCAAAACTATGTAAATCTTTTAATTGCGGTAAATCTCTAGGTGTTTTTAAACCAAAATGATCCATGAAACTTTCGCTTGTTTCGTATAAAATTGGCTTACCCGGACCACTACTTCTTCCGCTAATCGAAATTAAATCTTTTTCTAATAATTTTTGTACGCTGTAATCGCAATTAACACCTCTAATTAATTCTATTTCAGATTTAGTGATGGGTTGTTTGTAAGCAATAATGGCTAGGGTTTCCATTGCTGCAGTAGAAAGCTTTTTCTTTTCTTTATGAATAATGAGCATATTCAATAAATCGTAATAAGCTTTTTTGCTTAAAAATTGATAGCCATTGCTCATTTCTACCACCTCAAACACAAACTCCTCGGCAGTATATTTTTCTTGAATAGTTGCTAGGCAATCAATAATTGTTTCTTCGGCTATTTCCTCGGTTGTAAAAGCGGTTAAAATAACTTTAATATCATTTACCGTAATACTTTGTTCTGATGCAAATAATAGCGCCTCAATATGTTGTTGTAAATTTTCCAATTTAAAATAATTTAGATGGAGCGAATGTATAAATAATTTGACAATTTGTAAATGAACTATTTAATAAGAAATCACTTGTTGCTCCATTTGAGCGGGTAAATCCCTAAATTCATATTGTTGGGTCCTTAGTTGAGGTACAAATCCAGCTTCTCTAATTGCTTCTTGTATGCCATTAGAAGTGAAGCGGTGCGGGGCTCCTGCAGCCGAAACCACATTTTCTTCGATCATAATAGAGCCAAAGTCGTTTGCGCCTGCATGTAAGCATATTTGGGCTACTTCTTTGCCTACCGTTAACCAAGAAGCTTGAATATTCTCAACATTTGGCAGCATGATC
>JBILIO010000223.1:0-18466 GCA_044349915.1 Sphingobacteriales bacterium
AAATAAAAATATATTTCAAGTTTCACCTACGGGTATTGGTAAATTATATTTTAAGGATGTTGTCAATTGCGAGTTATTGACTTTGTTATCCATAGACTCCAATAGTTTTTTTGTAGGCACTGGACAGGGTTTGATACTCGTGCGAAAAAATGAATTTCCAACAACTGTTATCGATGACAACATTTCACTTTTTGGAGATGCCTTAAGGGTTCGCCGTTCAATTTTAGAAAAAAAAGACGGTTCACTTATTTTAATGGGTTATCCTCGAAATATTAAGTATGCCAATCAACGTTTTGATAAAATTGGCGATTTGGTAAGTTCTACAAACCAATCCATTTTGTTGGGCGACAATATTTTTTCAGGTAACGATATGTTAGGCTTTCTAAAGATAAATAGTAATACGGGCTTATATCAAACTTTATCGTACAGTGCCGATAAGCAGAGCTATTTTGGCATTTACCACGATAGGGTTAATCGACTTATTATTGCAGGAGGTAATGGGTTTTTAGCAATACATAACCTTCAAACAAGCCAAACAAAAGTTTTGACGGTATTAAAAGAGCGAATTAGTATTAGGGCAATTATTTATGAGCCAATTTCGAATAATTATTGGTTAGGTACAGCAAATGGTTTATATGTATGCGACCATAAATTTAAAATTATAAAACATTTTGCTAGCAAATTTAAAAATGCCAAAGGCGATTTTTATTCTGCGCTCTTAATTCCTAAGGGGTCTAAAGAAATTTGGGCAGCACATAACGAAGGAGTTTCTATATTTAATATTCAAACAAAAAAATTGATTAAAAACTTGCCAAATAACCTGTTTCTAAAACGGAAAACAGTGAGTTTAGTGGAAGATAATTTTCATCGAATTTGGATGGGAACCTATCAAGGAATAATTGGTTTTGACCCAAAAACAATGCAATACATTCGATTAACGCGTAAAAATAAATTAGTTAATTCGGAATTTAATTATGCTTCTGCAACTAAATTAGCAAACGGAAATTTGATTTTTGGCGGCCTAAACGCTTATGACATTATCAATCCTGCTAATTTTAAATTTGATACAGCATCAATCAAACCTATTGTGTCTGGCTATGCAATATATAGTAAAAATGATACTACATTTTATAGATATAATAACAATGAATTATCAATCAATATCGATAATCAGTTTGTTAAAATATTTCTTGCAACCAGTAATTTAATTAGTACAAATAATACAACATTAGAATACCGCATAGATAATGGACCATGGTTAAGTACAAATGAATTAAAGCAAATTTCCCTATTTAATTTAAATCCTGGCTCGCATTTACTTTATGTTAGGGCATTTGACGAGTATGGTGCAGTTTCGGAAATGACACCATTGCCGATCGATGCATATGTTAGTTTTTACAAATCAAATCTTTTTTTGTGGGCCTTAATTTTATTTGCATTAACGGGTTTTGCTTTGTATGCCTTTGCTAATTATCGAAGTAAACTCATGCAGAAAATTACTAAAGAAAATATTGCTATGGATTTGCATGATGAGGTGGGAACCATGCTTACCCGTGTTCTGTATTTAATGAAATTAGAATCAAAAGAAACTAAGATGGTTTCTTATCTAAGTGACGCTTTGTTTAGTTTGCGTGTTTATATTAATACCATGAATAAGTCTTATTTTAAAATAGAACAATTATTAGATGAGCTAAATGAATTAGCTGTAAATATTTTAGGAGAGGAGATGGTAAATATAAAAATCACCAACAATCAGCAATATATTTTAGAAATTAACTCCGATTTGTTTAGAGATATTAAGCTTTGTATATACGAGATATTGAACAACATTCAAAAGCATGCAGGTGCAAGCGAGGTCAATCTTGATTTTACTATAGAGGAAAGTATTTTCAATATTCGAATCATAGATAATGGTTGCTATTCGATTGCTTTGCAAAAACAATCAAACGGCAATGGTATTGAAAATATTAAAAAGCGAGTTGCAAGAAATCAAGGAAATGTTACATTTGAACAGAATCCCTTAGGAACAGGTTTGCAGGTTAGCATAAGTATTCCATTAAAATAAAGATAATATGAAAAAAAAATACAATGTTGTAGTCATAGAAGATGACAGGGTAATTTCAGAATTACTCAAAAATAAGATCAACGAGTCTGATGATTTTTTAGTAGTGAATACTTATGAAAATCCAATGCTTTTTTTAAATGATAAAATCAAGTTTGATATTATACTTTTAGATATAGTAATGCCTGAGATGAACGGCTTAGATGCAATAGATCCTATTTTAACAAAATACCCTGATGCTTTAATTGTGATGAACACGATTAAAGATGATCAAGAAACCATCTTTACAGCCTTAAAGCGAGGCGCATTGGGCTTTATAGACAAGCAAAGCTTTGACGTTAACTTCGAAGAAGTATTACAAATTGTTGCCAATGGCGGAGCTTATATGACACCAAGTATTGCTAGAAAAGTAGTCACTAATTTTCAAGAACCAAGTTCTTCATTAGAAAAACTTTCGCCACGCGAAAAAGAAATTGCCAATGGAATTTTAAAAGGACTTTCTTATAAACTAGTAGCAATGGAATGTGGAATTTCCATTGATACAGTTCGTATTCACATAAAAAATATTTATCGAAAATTAAAAATCAATAGTAAGTCTCAATTGTTTAATTTGATAAATAAAAGATTTTAGATTTCACCCATCATTAATTAGAAGGTAATTAAAATTTAACATTGATTTTATTCAAATAGTCTGAATTTGCTTATAGCATAAAAATGCTATACATTCTTATGCTATTCAAACCCAATATTTAAGGGGCTTTGAATGCTTATTTTTACATCAAAATTATTACTCAAAATCTGATTTTTTAATATTAAAAAATCGGTTTTTGTTTTATTGATTGTAAAAATAATATCATGATTCCAAAATTCAATTTGAGTAGCATTCTCAAAAGCTTTAGTGTAGTTTTTTTTCTAATTATTAATTTGAATTTATTTGCGCAAACGCCTTGTGTTGCGCCTTATAATTCGACCCCAGAAAGTAATTGGGGAATGACTAAAAAATTCCAATCTAATGCGGTAATCTGGAATGGAGGTACACCAACTGCTGCAGATTTAAATGGAGATGGTATTTCTGAAATACTTGTGCCTGCTAATGATAATTCAGGATATTACGTTTATAAAGGTGATGGTACAAACGCGAGTACAGGCACAAAAGATTTTGTAATTGCTACCACTAATGAGCGTTCGGTTCAACCTGCTATTGCAAACATTATTGGGAATGCATCATCTGCACCCGAAGTAGTCATGGTAAATGCATCAGGATTTGTTTATATATTCAATAATACTGGTGGTACGGAATCAAATTATTTATTTAAATCTACTACTGCTTCGCAATATGATAATGGGAATTCTGTAGGTCAAATTACTAAATCTGCAACACCTTATATTGTAGATATTGACGAAGATGGTACAGCCGAAATTGTTTTAGGATCCGATGTTTTTGGAATTGTGAATGGTGCATTAGTGAAAAGAATAGCAGGTTTACCTTTAAATTATACAAGTCAAACATCTGGTTCTACTGGTACTCCGATTGATGTAATAATTGTTGACATCATTTCTTCCACTCCTGGTAAAGAATTAGTTTTTGGATCAAGAGTGTACGGCTTTAATCTTGGAGCGGGAACGATGACCTTGCTAAAGGATTTGAGTACTGTTTCAGGCTCTGGCATTGCAGCAAATGACAATGGCCCAACTGCAGTTGGGGACATGAATGGGGATGGCAAATTAGATATCGTTTACAATGGTTCTTCTTTTGTAGTGATGTGGGATCCCAATGGAACCACTTTAGCAAATACCTTATTATTTAAAAGAGTTCCGCCTAGCTTTAATTATGGAGTTAGGGGTTTACCATTAATTGCCAATGTATACAATGATATAACAACGGGTGGCAAATTAACTGATCGTCCCGAAGCTGTAATTATCAATTCGGTAAGTGGAAGTGCAGGAATTGTAACAGCATATAATTTAAATTTTAATACATCCGCGGGTACAACGACTCAACACATTTGGTCAATTGCTACCAATGACATGTCTGGTTCTACCGGTATTACCGCATTTGACTTTGATGGAAATGGAATTAGAGAAATTATATATCGTGATCAAAGTACTTTAAGAATTATCAATGGTAATCTTGCAATACCAGTTAATTATGCTTCTGAAGCTGTTGCATCTGCAACCTGGGGCGAATACCCAATTGTGGCAGATTTAAATAATGATGGTCAAGCAGAAATTGCAGTTACGGGTAACAATATGTTACAAGTTTTCGGAAGTGATCCATTAACCTTTGCTTGGAGAGGAGCACCAAATTATTGGAACCAAAGAAATTATCGTATTGTAAATATCAATGCTAATTTAACGGTTCCTACTAACGAAATTAATGCAGCAAGTGCTGTTGCGTTCAATAATAATGAAGCGCAATTACAATTGTCTGATGCGGTTGGAAACAATGTGCCGAGTGGATATTCGTATGCGCCGGATGCAACAATTACGATTAATACTATTACAGGAGTTTGTCCTACGTTGACCATTACTGCAACCATTAGTAATAATGGTTCTTACCAATTACCAGTAGGCACTTATGTTACCCTATATGATGCGAATCCAACTACAAGTGCCGCAAATGTTGTTGGTACTTACCAAACAACAACTGCAATTGCAATTGGTGCGAGTTTAAATGTAACTATTGCTGGAAATTTAGTGGCAGCATCTAGTAATATTTTTGCTGTTGTAAATGATAGAGGTACAACAACCAGACCTTTCAATTTAAATTCATGGAATTCAAATACACTAGTAAATGAATGTAGCTATGCAAATAATGTTGATTCGAAAACATTTACACCATGTTTAGATTTTGATGGTGATGCGGTACCAGATTTTGCAGACATTGATGATGATAACGATGGGGTGTTGGATGCAATGGAATCTTCAACTTGCTTTTTCAGCGCTTTAGAATGGAACTCAGCAAATAAATCAACTTACGTTAGGGTAACTTCTGAAATGAGTCTGTTAGCTCCAAATACTAATTTGGCAACTTTGACTGATGGAATTGGAGGCGTAACTGCCGCAATGCAGTTTGTAACATCGCCGGCACAAAATCAGTTGAATAAAGAACTGCTAAAAATACAATTTTATCAAGCCATTCAATTAGACGCAATTTACATTCAAAAAACCACTGCAACACAGCTTTTTGGTGGTAATGTAATGGTTCAAGGTTCAAACGATAATTTTTCTTGGACCAACCTTCAAACGGTAGCTGGAAATCCTAGCAATGCTACTAACATTACAGATAATGGATCCGTTTCCTTGACAAATTCAAATAAGTTTACCATTAATACAAATGCTGGTTCTTACAAGTATTACCGATTTTTTGGAACCGTATCCGCAAATGTATTAGCTGGTATTGCTTCTGAGATTTATTTCGATGTAAACTTAACGGCATATCAATCGAGTTTATTTCCAAAAGCAATATGTACAGTAGATAGCGATAACGACGGGAAACTAAATCATTTTGATTTAGACTCCGACGGGGATGGTTGTGCAGATGCTATTGAAGCAGGAAGTTCAACTACAGCAACAAGTACGAGTGTTTTCCAAACAGGAACAGATAACAACGTTAATGGATTATTGAATCAATACGAGGGAACTGTTGCGGGAACAATAAAATACAATTCAACTTATGCAGCTTTTGCTTTACAAAGTACACTCAACTCATGTACTGATACTGATGGCGACGGCGTGCCAGATTTGATAGATCCCATTTCAACTAATTTAACAACTCCAGATTGCGTTGCACCTGCTATTGAAATCGCAGACATGAGTATCAGGCAGGTTTATAGAAGTGCATATGGAATTGAGACTGCTACTACACCAACGGTTGCTGATTTAAATAATGATGGTATTGCTGAAATATTGGTGAAAACAGGAACAGGTATCATCATTTATAAGGGGGATGGTTCTAATTTTTCGAAAACCACCAACAATATTACTATTCCGATGTTGAAGCAAGTTGGAAACTCAACTATGCAGCCAGCTGTTGCTGATATAAATCGAGATGGTAATCCTGAAATTGCGGTAATTGATGCGGATGGTTTTCTTTATTTATTCCCTAATTCTGTGCTTACAGTTCCGGGTAGCACTAGCACGCCAAGTACGTATATTGCAAAGTCTAATTTACCAGCTTTAAAACCCTCGGCTTCTCCTAATTTTGTAGATTTTGATGAGGATGGTATTTCCGAAATTTATGTAGGAACAGATATTTTTAAATTCAATCCGATCAATAATACGCTTGTAAGAGTTATTTCAAACGGACTATCAATGCCATTTGGTAGTGGCGTAGGCTATTCCCATGCGGATGCTGTGGCAGCAGATATTATTCTTTCTAATCCTGGTAAGGAGTTAGCTGCTGGAGGAACAGTTTATGCACCAAACTTTATCACCAATCAATTAACTGTTTTAAGAAGAGCGAATACCTATTTGTCGACTATTGCTATTGATGATGATGGTAGAACAGGTATTGCCGATGTAGATTTGGATGGAGATATTGACGTGTTTTATGGCTCTAGTTCTACTGGTACTTTTATTATTTGGGATCCCAATGGGGGTTCAGTCTTATTAAGACGCACTGGAGGAACAGCAACTTCAGGAATGCCTATGGCTGCTAATTTGTATAATGATACAAAAGACGGTAAACTAAAAGATTTTCCGGAAATATTGGTAGTAAACACGGGGAAGTTAATTGCTTATAATGTGAATTATAAGACCAATACCATACCTGGTGTAATCTGGCAGATTACTGTTGATGACGGAATTGGTTATGCTGAAACTTCGGTAACTTCTTTTGATTTTGAAGGTGATGGTGTGGAAGAAATTTTATTTTTAGGAGAGCAACAATTATCAATTATTAATGCTTCTAAACTTCCTGTTGTTGTAAAAGCAACATATAATATTGCTACGGCTACTTGGGCCGAGCATCCAGTTGTTGCAGATGTGAATGGCGATGGTACTGCCGAAATTGTGGCTGTTGCTGGTGAAATTGGTGTAGATATTCCTTTTACAGGCCATCTTTATGTTTTGGCGAGCGGTAGTTATCCTTGGCAAAATAGTTTGAACCGTTGGAACCAAAGAAATTATAGAACGGTAAATATTAATAATAATTTAACAGTTCCTGTTAAAGAACAAAATGTGGGATTGCCTTTTCCACTAAGCTCAGGTATTTTTACCTTTAACAAATACCTTACACAAATTAGTGGTATTAGTTCTATTAACGGGGTAACTAATTATGATGCATTGGCATTGCCTCCAGGCATTGTTAAAGTTCCAGATGCAAGTATTAATATTTTTAAAATTGAAGCTAATTGTCCGTCTGTTTCTTTAGAATATACTATAGCTAATAGCGGAGATGCTGAATTACCTTCTGGTACTCCGGTATCATTTTACCAAGGAAATCCAACACAGCCAAACGCTTCATTTCTAACCACAATTCTAACAAATAAAATAGTAAGTCGTGATTCTTCTAGGGTGTTTAACGCTAATTTATTCCTAAGTAATGTAGGTAGTTCAGAAATTTTTGCAGTAGTAAATGATATAGGAAACTCTTTTGCAGATTTAAGTAAAAGTGGCATCGTAGAATGTTCTTATACCAATAATATCAGCTCAAAAACATTTACACCCTGTTTAGATTCTGATGGAGATGCTGTACCAGATTTTGTAGACATTGATGATGATAACGATGGAATTTTGGACTATGTAGAACAAACATGTACCGGTACAACCATGAGTAAATCTGGCATTACGGTGAGTTCTGAAATAACTTGGTCCTTTCAAAATGCACCAACTATTGGATTAAATGCCTTATTGGATGGTTCACTTGTTCAACAATTGTATCCTAATGGGTCGACCATCACCAATAAAACGCTTCTTCAATTTAATTTACCAGCTCCTAAAGTTTTAAACTTGATTGAGCTTGCGAACAATACAAATCAAACGCCCTTTATAGCAGGGGGAACCTATAAAATTCAAGGTTCAAATAATGGCATTAATTGGGAGGATATTGTCAGCTCACAAGTAATTGCAAATACTGCTCCAATATTAGCTACTACTAATTCTATTAAATTTGATATGCCTGGTAATTACAAAGGCTATGCTAACTATCGAATTTTTGCAATTAGTGTAAGAGCTCAAGCCAATTGGTCTCAAGAAGCCTATTTCAGGGAAGTAACATGCCTAGATATCAATACGGATGGGGATGGATTAAATAATAGATTAGACGTAGATTCCGATGGAGATAACTGCCCAGATGCAGTAGAAGCAGGTGCTACTTTTATTTCAACTTCTGGTGTTGCAAACGCTGCAAAAATAACAACAAGTGTAATTCCTGCACCCTATGATGCAAATGGATTTGCAAATGGCTTGGAAACCAGCAGTGGTTCGGGTTTATACAAAGATACGTATTCGTATGCTTACGCGATCAATGCAACGTTTAGCGCTTGTTTAGATTCTGATGGGGATGGCATAACAGATCTTTATGACATAGATGATGACAACGATGGGGTGTTAGATTTGGTGGAGCAAACATGTATTACTAATAATACAACTACAGATTACTACGGTCCTAATTATTGGAGTTCGATAACTTGGACTGGTGCTGCATATATTGCTACTTATCCTACAGCAACACCTGATATTTATATTGATGGAAATCTAACAAATGGTATTGAAGTATTTAGGCCAGGTACAAGATTAAATCCAATAGCCGGTGATGATTTTACTGCTACCCCAATTATTTTCACTTTAAATGCAGTGTCGCCATTACATGCGGATGGTTTTTCATTAGTAAATGAATATGGAGCATTAGGAGATGGAATATCAAAGGTAGACATTCAGTTATTTAGTGGCCCTTCCAATAATAGCGTGCTTATTGGCACAGAAGTTTTTAATAATATTATATCAAAAACTACTACTGCTCAATATGCGTTTACACGTGGTTATGATAATATTTCATCGATCAAAATTAAAGTTTATAAAAAAGATCCAGCAGCCGGCGCACAGGCAGAGAATGGAATGCAAATGGGAGAATTGGGTCTTTATTCAAACGCCGGAAATTTTTGTTTTGATATAGATACGGACAACGACGGAACTATCAATAGGTTAGATTTAGACGCTGATGGTGATGGTTGTTTTGATGCTATTGAAGCGGGAGTTTTAAACACTACTACTTCTGGAAAAGTAACAGGAAGTTATGGTGTCAATGGCTTTGCAGATTCAAAAGAAACAGTTGCAGATAATGGGATTTATAATTCAGTTTATTCTTATTCTTATGCAATTTACAATCTAGTAAATACTTGTTTAGATTCTGATGCCGATGGCGTTTTAGATTTGCTTGATTTAGATGATGATAATGATGGTATATTAGACACTAAAGAGCAAATAACTTGTGCAAATTCACCAACCTATACTTTTAAAAATATTGATGGTTCTACTACTGGTGCCTTAGCGTATAATGCAGCATTCCCATCATGGATGAAACATTCTTATACAGAATCTGAAGGCGGATTTAAATTTATTTTTGATTCACCCGTTACTGATATCGCATTTCAGTTTGCATCAATTTATGAAGATGATAGGGTAGGAGATTTTACTGTTAAGTTAACCGACGGAACTATATTAAATAGTTTAGATTTTAATTTGTCTACAACCTATGCACCAACTGCTGCTATTTGGACGCCACAACCTAATAATGTTAATAATTTTACGGGTAATTTTTCAAAATTAATTGGTGCTCCTTTTAAAACTGGTACACCTTATTTTAAGACAACAAATTCGACTTCGGGAACGGGACAATCTTGGGGAATTGTTAGTTTAAAAAATATTCCGGGAGCAAATACGGTTGGTATATCAGAAGTAAGCTTTAAAATTATTGGGGGCACTGCTGCATCAGGAACTGCGGGATTAGCAATTTATACAACTTGTTTAAGTTATTTGGATACAGATAATGATGGTATACCTAATAGTTTAGATTTAGATTCTGATGGTGATGGATGTCCGGATGCAAAAGAAGTAAATATTCAATCTTCGTTAAGTTCTGGTGCAATTAAAAATGGCACTGTTGGCTCAATAACTACCACAACGGTAGCCAATGCAATTGCAGGGTCAACTGGTAATTATGGTGCAAATGGTTTTGCGAATGTACTGGAAACTTCTTCAGAAAGTGGCAACTATAATGGTAGCTATAATTATAATTACGTAATCAATGCTAATGTGAATGCTTGTATTGATTCTGATTCGGATGGAGTTGCAGACTCTTTCGATTTAGATGATGATAACGATGGCGTGTTAGATCAGAATGAAATGACGAATTGTAATTCATCAGTTCTTATTACACCAACTGCTGCTACTTCAAGCCCTGTATATGGTGGTAGTATAGCCGCACGTACTATTGATGGCTCAGGTTTTACTGGTACCGGTCTTAGTGCATTGGCTACAGCACCTGCTACTTTAAGTGATGCTTGGTTATTGGTTGAACCATTAACAGCTGGTTTTATAGATTATACTTTACCTGCAAATTCAAATATTGGTGGCGTAGTATTATGGGCGCCCGATGCATATAATTATGGTGGAGGTGATGCGCCACCTAAAGATTTTACCGTACAAATTACTTATAATAATGGCCAAGTATTTACTACCGGTGTTTATACCACAGCGCAACCAAATGGTGATGGTGATAATCCTGGTGCACAGGTTTTTTATTTTCCTCAAACATTTTTAAATGCAACTAAAGTAAAATTAAATATTTTAAATGGTTGGTATGATATAAACAACACCAGCATTAATCAAGTAAGTACTGAAGGCATAAATGTTGCTTCCAACTATAATATGTTCTTGGGAGAGTTTAGGGTATTATGTGGCGCTACCGATTTAGATACAGATAATGATGGAATACCAAACAGATTAGATTTAGATTCTGATGGGGATGGTTGTCCAGACGCTTTAGAAGCAGGTGTTTCAGGTACCTTAAATTCAGGAAATATTAAAAATGGTTTATATGGAGTTGTAAAAAGTACTACTACAAAATCTAGTGCAATTGCAGCTTCGCCTTATGGGTTAAATGGTTTAGCGGATGGTGTAGAAACAGCAACCGAAAGTGGTTTAATTAATTATATTTCAAAATATGATCCTCAAGCAATAAGTAAAAACTTAGCGAGTTGTGCAGATACCGATGGGGATGGTGTGTTTGATTTATTAGATATTGATGATGATAACGATGGGGTATTAGACGCGGTGGAGTCGCCGAGTTGTTTTTATACTGCTGCAGATTGGTTGTCTGGAAATAGAAGTGAAATAGTAGCGAGCACTTCACTTGCGATGAATGCTACCTATAGAAATTTAGGTAAACTAGTAGATGGCGAAAATGGAACTGCAGTTGCAAATTATGCTGTAGTTTTTAATGCAAGTACAACTGCAGCTCAAACGGTATATGCATTTCAGATGCCTGTTGCTGTTGCATTAAAAAGAATTTATGTAGGCTACGTAAATACGAATACCCATTTTAATACGGGTACGGTTATAAGATTAGAGGGCTCAAATAACAATACTACTTGGACTACGTTGGGCACAGGATACGGCGCAGTTACATCGATTCCGGGCGTATCTGGATCCATTACGGCAAATACATTTACCGTAGATGATGCTAATATTGCGAGGTATACTAATTATAGAATTTATTGGGTTTCAGGCGGAGGTGTTAATGCATCTGGTTATTCCAATGAAGTGTATTTTGAGACTGCCAATACCTACCAAGCTAGTACAAGTCCAAAAGCTGATTGCACAAACGATACCGACGGTGATGGTATATTAAATCACCAAGATTTAGATTCTGATAACGACGGATGTTCTGATGCGATCGAAGCAAACAGTTCCTTAACTGCAACAAGTGTTGCATTATATCCAACCGGTATTGATGCAAATAATAATGGTTTGTTAAATGATTATGAAAGTACGACGGCTGGAGCAGTCAATTATTCATCTATCTATGAGCCTTATGCAACAAGTACGAATTTAGCAGTTTGTAAGGATACAGATGGAGACGGCATTTCGGATAATACAGATTTAGACGACGACAATGATGGCATACTCGATGCAGTTGAATCTTCTGATTGTTTTTATACAGCGAATGAATGGCGTTATGGAAATCGTTCAAACATAATAGTTACATCGCCTTTATCGATGATGAGTCCACAAAATAATCCGCAAAAATTAGTGGATGGAAAAAATAGTGGCGTTAGTTATGATGTGAGAATGGAAACCACCACTACCTTAATTAATGCTTTAGGTACAGGTAGACAAGTTTATAAATTCAACATGCAAATTCCTGTTAAACTTTCAAAAGTTTATTTAGGTTATACAGGAGTCTACTCGCATTTTAATGACAATACCAAATTAATTTTAAGAGGATCTAATGATGGTAGCACTTGGACCAACTTATCTGGAACCGCTGGAACACCTGCAGTAACTTATGATGCGACCATCAACACAAATTCTGCAACAGAAACTTCCACTATATCTCCATATCCTGCAACCACACAATATGCAACCAGTGCAAATATATTTTCTGTCACTCAAAATGCTGAAAAATACTTATACTATGATATATTTTGGTCTAGTGGTGGTGGAATTAATAATACGGGTTATGCAAATGAAGTTTATTTTGAAGTAGCTACGGATTATAATGCGAGTGCACATCCTAAAATATCTTGTACCAATGATACCGACGGAGACGGAATTTTCAACCATCAAGATTTAGATTCTGATGGGGACAGTTGTCCAGATGCGAAAGAAGCAAGCATTACAGCTACCTTAGCTGCTGCATCTGTTACAAATTTAACTGGTGCAACTATTGCTTCGGGCACTACAACCACTACCATTCAAAATGCGATTGTTTCAGGAACGGGTTCTTCTACATTTGGTAATAATGGTTTTGCTAATTCCTTAGAGACCGCTACTGAAAGTGGAATGTATAGTGGAACATATAATTATACATTTGCTAATAATAAATTACTTAGTACATGTTTAGATTCAGACGGAGATGGTGTTTCAGATGTTTTAGATTTAGACGATGATAATGATGGTGTATTGGATATTGTGGAATGTCCAACTCCAGGCATACAACCTTTATTGTCTAGATTTGACATTGTTTCCGGAGCAACTAAGACCGTAAATATCACTGGATTTCCTGAAGAATTGTGGATTGATATTTGGACTTTAGATAATAACTTTAACTTAAAAGTAAACAATGTAGATATTACCAATGTAAGTGAATTAAATTTTGCTCCAATGGGTGCGGCGTATGCTTATCCAAAACCTTTCACCGATATTGTTAGAGCAAATGGGACGGCAATTTATCCATCTGGAAACGTTTGGGACTATCCTTCTACGGTACAATATCCATTAATAAAAGTAAAAATTACTAATAGTGGTTATGCTAAAATTTATGGCTATGATTTTGTAAATGGCTCCGGAAATTATCAAGAATTAATTCTTGTAAGTGCGGTTTACCAAAAAGTCCCAATTAATTTAACAGGAATTAACACGATTGTTTTGGGTCAAGATAATACTTGGGCTCCTTCTAATTTAAATGCCGAATTCAATACCTATAATGGTATGGGTTTTTGTGATAATGATGGTGATGGAATCGAGAATCGATTAGATTTAGATTCGGACAATGATAATTGTAGCGATGCTTATGAATCAAAAACGACCACAAATGCTACTGCTAATTTTAAATATCCAGTTAATGCAAATTATGGCAGCAATGGTTTTTTAAATACATTAGAAACAGTTGCTGATAATGGTATATACAATAGCATTTATCCATATGACTATGCAATAGATTCAAACATAAAATCATGTTTAGATTTTGATGGCGATGGGGTGTCAGATTTAAATGATTTAGATGATGATAATGATGGAATTTTAGATGCAATAGAATCTCCAAATTGCTTTTTTACTTTAGCTGAATTAGCTAAACCAATTGCGGTAAGTTCTGATTTAAAACCATATGATGCAACGGCTACTTATGCAGTAGAAAAATCTATAGATGGATTAATTGCTACTTATTCGGCATTTAAATCTGGACAATTCTTAGCTAATAAAGAAATTTTAAAATTTACAGCTAACGGATTGATAGATATTACGAGCTTAACTTTAGATTTAGATTTTAGAGCAATTTCTACAGATGCGGCAAGTACATTTAGGTTCCAAGGTTCGGCAGATAATGTGCTATGGGATAATTTAAATACGGCTCCGGTTGCTTCATTGACCTACACTCCGCCAGCTACATTAGTGCTTACCAATAATCTTCAAGCTGGTAAAAAGTATAAGTATTTTAGATTATATGGTGTTGCCGGCACTTCCAATTTTGGTGGGGTGGCAAATGCTACTTTTAATTTAGCAGCAACTAATCAACCAAGTGCCAATCCAAAATTAATTTGCGCAAATGATACAGATAGCGACGGCATTCCAAACCATTTAGATTTAGACAGTGATGGTGATGCTTGCCCAGATGCAAAAGAAGCTGGCGTTACAGGAACCTTAACTACAGGAACTGTTGTTAATCTAACTTCTCCTACCGGCACTGCTACTACTGCTACAACTGGAGTTGCCAATGCAATTGCAACGGGTAGTTATGGCGCCAATGGTTTTGCCGATGCATTAGAAACTACAACCGAGTCTGGAAATTATTCAGGAATATATAATTATGATTATGCAATTGCTAAAGTTTTAAATGCTTGTTCCGATACCGATAATGATGGCATAACAGATTTAATAGATATTGATGATGATAACGATGGTATTTTAGATGCAGTTGAATCACCGACTTGTTTTTATAATCGTGATGAATTAGCTGTTCCTATAGATATTAGTACAGAATTACTTCCATATTCTACTAATTTAATTGAGAGGGCATTAGATGGGAATGCTGCTACAGCTTCTGCTTTTGCACCTTCGCAAAATTGGATTGGGAAAGTTATTTTTAAATACACAGCAATTAGTCAAATTCCTATTGCTAGTATAGATATTGATTTAGTTAGTTGGGCCCTTTCATCCGATGGAAATCAAAAGTTTAAACTACAAGGCTCAAACGATAATAGCATTTGGTCGGATCTATCTGCTGCAATTTCTTCTACAACAAATACAGGTACATTTAGTATACCAAATACTTTATTGCCTAATTCAAAATTTAAATATTACAGAGTAATTGGTGTTGCTGGTACATCCTATTATGGAGGGGTAACTGAATCGAGATTTGTACTTTCCAATTCTTTTGTGCAAAGTCAATATACAAAAGCCAGTTGTATAACGGGTCGTAACGATGGCGATTTAATTCCTAATCATTTAGATTTAGATTCGGATGGTGATGGATGTTCTGATGCATTAGAAGCGGGAACAACTTTAATCACTACAGCAGATTATAAATTTACAGGTTCGGCATCAGACTTTGGTGCAAATGGTTTTTATAATACGCTAGAAAAAACTGCAGCAGAAAGTAATTTGTATAAAGGTATTTATACTTATGATTATGCTATTGATTCAACTTACAAAGGTTGTACCGATAAAGATGTTGATGGTGTAACAGATTTATTAGATATTGATGATGACAACGACGGCATTTTAGATGCAGTAGAATCTCCTACTTGTTTTTATACTATAGATGAATTAATTACGCCAGCTTCGGTAAGTAGTGAGTTAACACAGTATACAACTAATTATATTATTACTAATTCAATCGATGGTGTAGGAACTACCCCATCTGGATTTCTTCCAAATCAAGATTGGGTGGGTAAAGAAATTTTCAAATTTACCGCCAAGAGTTATATTGCTATTACTGGAATGAGTTTTGATTTGGTGAGCTGGCCATTATCAGGTGCTAATACTAGTACTTTCAAATTACAAGGATCTGGCGATAATTTTAATTGGGTAGATTTATCAGCAGCCACATTTTCTTCAGCAACTACAGGAACATTTACCATTTCGAATACGCTCGCAACTAGTACTAAGTTTAAATATTTTAGAATTATTGGAGTAGCAGGAATTTCTTATTACGGAGGGGTCTATGAAGCTAGATTTAATCTCGCGACCTCAACATCTGCAAGTGCAAATCCAAAACCAACTTGTTTAACTGGTCAAACTGATGGTGATTTAATTCCTAATCATTTAGATTTAGATTCTGATGGTGATGGATGTTCTGATGCATTAGAAGCTGGAACCACAACAAGCACAACGGCTAATTTTAAATTTACTGGTTCGGCATCAGATTTTGGTGCAAATGGTTTTTATAATACACTTGAAAAAACTTCAGCAGAAAGTAATTTGTATAAAAGTACATACACTTATTATTATGCAACAGATAATACTTTAAATGCTTGTCAAGATTTCGACACAGATGGTGTCAACGACATCATCGACTTAGATGATGATAACGATGGGGTATTAGATTATGTAGAACAAACTTGCACCGGCTCATCTATGAGTAAATCAGATGTTACGGTAAGTTCTGAAATAGCTTGGACATTCCAAAATACGTTAACTGGTTTACCTGCTTTATTTGATGGTTCGCTCCTTCAGCAAATGTATCCAACAGCTTCTACTGTAATTAACAATAAAACAATTTTCCAATTTAATTTTATTACACCAAAAGTTTTAAATTTAATTGAGCTAGCGAATATTACAAATCAAACTCCTTTTATTGCAGGGGGTACTTATAAAATACAAGGCTCAAACGACGAAGGTGCAACTTGGATTGATATTGTAAGTTCTCAAGCAGTAGCTAACACAGCTCCAATTCTTGCTGCAACGAATTCTATCAAATTCGATATGCCGGCTAATTATAAGCCATTTTTATCGTATCGAATTTATGCAATAAGCATGACAGGTCAGGGAAATTGGGCGACAGAAATTTATTTTAGAGAAGTAACTTGTGTAGATATTAATACAGATGGAGATGGCCTTGCTAATAGATTAGATTTAGATTCAGATGGCGATAATTGTCCTGATGCGGTGGAAGCAGGAACTACGCTATTAAGTACTTCTGGCGTTACCGGTGCAGCAAAATTAACGACAAGTGTAATTCCTAGCACGCCAAATTATGGTGCTAACGGTTTTGCAAACGGCTTAGAAACATCAACAGAATCTGGCGCATTTGCTGGAACTTATACTTATTCATTTGCAACAGATGCTAACACCAGTGGATGTTTAGATTCGGATGGAGATTTGGTTCCAGATGTTGTTGATTTAGATGATGACAATGATGGGGTGTTGGATACGAATGAACAAACCAATTGCATTGCAAGCGGTATTGATATAACTACTTTAACTTTCAATGGTTCGGCAATTACAGCTAAAACTGTAAATAGTTTGACAACAGCAGGGGGAGATGGTTGGCAAACTTCTTACTCAAATCAGAATTTGAAATTACCTATTTCCTTAAAGTTCAAACACAATTCAACTACAGGGTATGAAATGTTTGGATTACATCCAATCACTAAAGCGCAAACACCTGCAAATTATAACGATGATGGGTATAAGTTTTATTCTGGAAATTCAATAACCTATGGATACTTTACAACTACCTGGGATTTTAATGCTGTTCCAATTTCTTTAACCGATGAATTAAGTATAGATATTTCTGCTACGGGTTATGTAACTGCTGCAATCAATGGAGTTACTCAAAAAGCATTCCAAGGAATTGTTTCGGATTATAAATTAGTGCTTAGTTCTTTCAGAACGTCTTCGTTAACAGGTGTTATTTTAACGGATGCTACGCGCCCTGCTATTTTAACTTGTACCGAATTGGATACCGATTTAGATGGTGTTCCAAACCGTTTAGATTTAGACAGTGATGGCGATAATTGTTTTGATGCGGTAGAAGCTGGAACTACTTATGTTACAACTTCGGGAGTAGCTTCGAATGCTAAAACTACAACAAGTATTATACCGGCTCCATATGGTGCCAATGGTTTTGCAAATGGTTTAGAAACTATTGCAGAAAGTGGTATATACAATGGTGCCTATACTTACAATTTTGCAACGGATGCTGCTGTAAGTGCTTGTAGAGATACAGACACAGACGGTGTTCCAGATTTACTTGACTTAGATGATGATAATGATGGCGTTTTAGATTTAGTAGAATGTCCGGCTAGCGATAACAATATTTTAGTAAACGGCACATTTGATGTAAATAAAACTGGTTGGACGGGGAGTGCAAATTGGGCTTATTATGCTCCTGGATTTTTGTGGAACTCTGCAGAAAATGCAACGAATGATTTACTTTCTCAAACTTTTGCTAAGCCGGTTATCAATGCAGAAGAAAGCACCGTAGATCTAATTTTTGATTTTAATACCAATGGCGTT
>JBILIO010000139.1:0-4972 GCA_044349915.1 Sphingobacteriales bacterium
GTAACTTAGCCTTGTTGTGTTATTATCCTCCCGATAATTTACTCATTATTTAATTTAGATTATTTATTAATTATTATATTTGAGTACATTAAAAAAGGGAATGAGTAATAACGATATCTTTAAAAAACTAAGAGTGGCGCTACAGCTCAGAAACGATCAAATAATCGAAATTCTGGGTTTGGTTAATTTTAGAATTACCCCAACAGAACTATCTGCTTTTTTCAGAGCAGACGATCATCCAAATTTCAAGCCTTGTGGCGATCAAATTTTAAGGAATTTTTTAAATGGCTTGATCATTCATAAAAGAGGTCCGATGGAAAATCCAGCGGAATCAACAGAAACTAAAAAACTATAATTATGGTATTTATTATTTTAGGCGCTATTGTATTATTATTAGGCCGTTCATTTTTAGCAAAGAATCCACAATACGGAAAATCGCAATCGGTGGTTTATTTTTCGGCAGGAGTATTATTTTTATTAGGCATAAGTACCTCTGTATTTAAAATGATTGATGCGGGTCAGGTTGGTGTACAATCCATGTTTGGAAAAGTAAGCCAAACAACTTTACCTAGTGGATTGAATGTGATTAATCCTTTAATGGATGTTACTTTGTTTGATATTAAAACGCAAAACTATACCATGTCTGGTGTGCACGACGAAGGAGATAAAAATGGAGATGACGCAATCAGGGTTTTAACCGCCGATGGTTTAGAAGTGATTGTGGATTTAACGGTTTTATTTAAAATTTTACCTTCAGAAGCACCCCGAATTTTACAAGAAATTGGCCCTAATTATTTAGATAAAATTGTTAGGCCAATTACCAGAACCAAAATTAGAGATAATGCTGTTTATTACGATGCAATTTCTTTGTATTCAACTAAGAGAGATGAATTTCAATCACGTATTTATAACAGTATTGCTTCCGATTTCAAAAAGAGAGGCTTGGTATTAGAGCAATTATTGGTAAGAAATATTACCCTACCTGTATCGGTAAAAGTAACCATTGAATCTAAAATTAATGCAGAGCAAGACGCACAAAAAATGCAGTTTGTATTACAAAAAGAAAAGCAAGAAGCAGAGCGTAAACGAGTAGAAGCGCAAGGTATAGCCGATTACCAAAGAATTTTAAGCACGGGCTTAAGCGACAAACAATTACAATACGAAATGATCAAAGCACAAAAAGAAATTGCAACATCACCTAACACAAAAGTAATTATCATTGGCAATAGTAAAGGAATGCCCATTATGCTTGGAGACAAGTAACAAAAATTTATTCAAAAAAATAGCCTTGCAAAATTGCAAGGCTATTTTTTTGGAATTTTTTATTTAGCCAGCAATAGAAACGCCGATTAGTTTTCCTATTCCAAAAGTTATGGCAGCAGCAGCTAAACCAAAAAGTACTTGTCTAAAACCAGAGTACCAAATATTTTTACCTGTAAATAAGGTAATGGCTGCACCAATTAAAAACAGGCCAAATGCACTGGCTATTACGCAAACAATAATAGCAGTATAGCCAGTCAAGAATAAAAATGGAAACAGTGGAATAATTGCACCAATAGCAAAAAGTATAAAGGAATATACAGCAGCTTCCATGGCAGACCCATGTAATTCTTCTGGGTTGATTCCTAATTCTTCTTTGATTAATATTTGATGCGCGAGTGTTTTATCCAGCATAATTTCGTTAGCCATTTCTTTAGCTTGTGCTTCCGGAATTCCTTTAGCCATATAGATTAAAGCTAATTCTCTTTTTTCGCCTTCCGGATTATTTTCTAATTCATCCATTTCTATTTCCATTTGGTTTTCGTAAAGTTCTTGCGAACTTTTTACCGAAATCCATTCGCCTAAAGACATAGATAATGCACCGGCTAATAATCCTGCAATACCTGCCAATGCAACTCCTGCTTGGCTTGCGCTTGCACCAGCCACACCCATTACTAAACTAAAATTAGACACTAAGCCATCATTGCCACCTAAAACAGCCGCTCTTAATGCATTACCACCAACAGATCTATGGCGACTTTCGAATTTTGCAACAGAACTTCCTGTCGCTTCTTTTTCTTGCTCTAATAAAGTGCGTAATATTTTTACATGGTTTGTTTCCGTACCAGTTAACGGAATTTGCATGCTTCTTTTTGCATTTACTACTGCATTAGCTAATACTTTTTCTGTATCCATTAATACACCTAATACGTAATCGTAGCTAAATGTTTTTCCGATAAAATTTAAAGCTTTTGCTCTAAATGAAGGGCTAGGTAAAATTACAGGCCTTTGACTATCTAATTGCTCCAAAAAAGCAATGGCATGTCCTTCCTCAATTTCACTCATTTGCTTGAATACATTTGCAACTGCTACATCAGTTTCGTTGGCTGCAAGTTTTGCATATAAATAACTTGCATCTACTTCGGTTTGTATACTAGCGTTTTTTATCATCTTATGATTTATTAAAAATTATAATTGCATGCTGCTTAGATCAAAGCTATCATTAAAAAAGAAATTTTTAAGCTTTTGCTTCGAATATTATTGATTAAAAACACTTTGCGCAGGCAAAGCAGTTTGGTTAAAATCAAATAGGGCAGCGTTTTCCCAAGGAGAACCTGTAGTAGACTGAGGGCCTTTAAATGCAACAAGTTCGGCTCCCCAATAGCAAAAACCAATGCCTTTTGGAACACTCGAAATTACTTCTCTAATTTTAAATAAAAATTCTTTTTGTCCCAAAACAGTAGCTGGATATGCGGGTAAAATAAGGTCGCTGTCGGAGCCTAAAATATTATTGGTCCAATCGTTGTAGCCCAGCGTAAATGGGTAGGCTACCTCTGCAATAAGAATGTCTTTTTGAAAATTAGCGGCTAAATTATTTAAGTTCATGTTTAATGTGCCGATGTTTTTTCCATGCCATTTTGGATAATAAGAAATGCCAATAATATCGTAACTAATTGGCCTAACTTTTTGAAAAAATTCAGCTGCATTTTCGTATCCAGCATAATGGAGTATAATCTTACAATTAGGGTCACTTTTTCTAATCACCTTACTTGCGGTGTCTAGTATCCCTAAAAATTGTTGTTCATTATTTGTATGTGCTATTGGCCAAAGTAATCCTGAATTTATTTCATTCCCAATTTGAATATAATCAGGATGAATGGTATTCATAATTTGCTGGGTGTATTGCGCTACGGAGTCTTTTAAAATAAGATAATTTAAATTCTTCCAAGCTGCTGGAATATTTTGCTGCCCTGGATCGGCCCACCAATCAGAATAGTGGACAGTTATCCAAACTTTAAGCCCCATTGCTTTTATGCTTTTAGCAAATGCCGAAACCTCTTTTATATCGCAATGTTTACTAGTAGGAGTATGCCATAGCCTTAACCTAATGGCATTACAACCATTTCTTTTTAAAATACTGATGGCGTCTAAATTAAGACCTTGTTCGTTGTAAAATTTACAATTTTCGGATACTATTTCTGGCAGTGCAGAGCAGTCTGCGCCTTTAATAAAAAATTTACTATTGGTATTTGGTAAATTTTCTTCTGTACACGCAAATAGCAACGACAACAATAAAATCCAAATGAATTTAGGAGACATTAATTTTTTTCAATTACAAAAGTCAAGTATTTTTTTTCTTTTAAAAATTTCTCCGGGTTGATGGCTGCAAATTCTTTCTGCATTTTTTTATCAATGCCATTGCGTAAGTCGTTCGTTAAAAAGTATAACCATCCTTTTTTAAATCGTAATTTTTCAAATGCAAAATGCTTAAGTGGAATCAAAAACCTTTCGGCATACATATTGATCCATTTTATAGTAGGCAATGCATTTAAAGTGATGTCTTGGAAATAGCTTATTTTCCAACCTTTTGCAGCAATCTTTTCTTTAAAAGTTTCTAAAATTTGCCCTGATTTTTCGATACCAGAGGTGTCGTGTCTAAAATAATCGACAATAATCCATTGGCCATTAGCGGTTAATAAATGGTCAACATGTGCAATAGCAGTATCTAAGTCGATGTATTGTAAAGATTCCGAATTAATAATAGTTTCGTATTTGTTTGTTGATTGAAAATCTTCAAACTTGGTATGGTAACATTTAACTCCATTGTATTTTTGATCAATGTGATTTTTCTGATTGATATTCGGAGTTAAGGCTTCTACTTTTAAATTTTTTGCAGCTAACATGCCAGATAATCCTCCCATGCCACAACCCACATCTAAAATTAAACCATCTTTATTTTTAATTAAATCGATGATATTCTGCGCATATTTTATTTGAGCATCTTCAATGGCTTTAAGTGAAATGTCTTCTGCAGCAATGTCGATGTTTTCGAAATAGCCATAGTGCAACATGTCGCTTTTTAATACTTTGCTATATAGGTAAAGTTCTAAATCGTAAGTTGATTTATCAAACTTTGCATTCGCTTGGTGAAACTGATAGGCTTTAATCCATTGCAATGGATTCAATATGTTCAGTAAAGTCTTTTTCATTTTTTAAATTTCAATTTACAAAATAGCAATTAATTAAAAATATACCTAAGCTTTCATCAGGAATTTATTTTTTAGCAAAAAATTTAAAATAAACTAAGTGTAATAACATAAAAATAAAAACAGCTATCATCCAATGGGCAAGGTAGTCGCCATGGTCGGTATAGTAAGTAATATTTTCATTTAAATTAATGGAAGCCTCTAAACTCGTAGCTTCCCACCATTTACTCGCTTGTATTACATCGCCTCTTTGATCTATAAAACTAGATATGCCAGTATTAGCAGATCTGGCAATACTTCTTCTGTTTTCTATGGCTCTTAATTTTGCATATAAAGCATGTTGTTTATGGCCATCGGTATTTCCCCACCAACCATCGTTGGTAATGATGGCAATAAATTGCGCTCCTTGTTTAACAAAGTTGGCGCAATGTTCGCCGTAAACACTTTCGTAACAAATTACGGTAGCGGCACCAATGCCTGCACTATTATATAAAACAGTTGGTGTT
>JBILIO010000140.1:0-4962 GCA_044349915.1 Sphingobacteriales bacterium
CACAGCAGCATCATCACTAAATTCATTTCGATAAGCTTGTTGATAGGCTTTGTGTAAAATACTAGCAGTAAAAATTTGTGGTGTTTGAACCAAATAAATTTCTTCTCTATCTAAGGCCGAAGACACCCCATCTTGAACCCTTCTAATAGAGTCCTTAGAAGGAATGGCGGTAACAATTGCTTCGTGCTTTGTTAGCTGCTCAAATCCTTTTAAAATAAGGCTTGTACTCAATAAAGGTCTCACTCCATCATGAATGGCTACGAGTGCATTTTTAGGAATTTTCTTTAAAGCATTTTTAACCGAATGATACCTGGTACGGCCACCGTTTACAAGCGTATAGGGAATAGTTACTTTAAATTTATTGGCAATTTTGCTCCATATGCCTTGGTGATCTACATTGAGCACTAAAACAATTTCCATGTTAGGATCTGCAGCTGCAAATTTCTCTAAAGTATGAAGTAAAATAGGTTTGCCATTGATTTCCAGGAATTGTTTAGGAATATCGGTTTGCATGCGCGAACCATTACCTCCAGATACAATGATGGCAAATTTCTTCAAGGTATATTATAATATTAACATGGCATCGCCATAGCTATAGAAACGATATTTTTCTTTAACGGCAATTTTGTATGCTTCCATCACTAAGTCGTATCCACCAAAAGCAGCCACCATCATTAATAGCGTAGATTCTGGGGTATGGAAATTGGTAACCATACAATTGGCAATGCTAAAATCAAATGGAGGAAAAATGAATTTACTGGTCCAGTCGTTAGCTGGTTTTAATATTCTACCTGCAGAAACAGAAGATTCGATTGCTCGCATACTTGTGGTTCCTACTGCGCAAACTCTTTTCTTTTTTTCATTTGCTTTGTTCACCATGTTCACGGTTTTTTCTGAAATAATAAATTGTTCAGAATCCATTTTGTGTTTGGTTAAGTCTTCAACCTCAACAGATCTGAAGGTTCCAAGGCCAACATGTAAAGTTACTTCTGCAAAATCAATGCCTTTTAATTCTAATCTTTTGTATAATTCGCGGCTAAAGTGAAGACCTGCAGTTGGTGCTGCTACGGCTCCTTCTTCTTTTGCGTAAATAGTTTGATATCTTTCTTTGTCTTCTGCGGTTGCTTTTCTTTTGATATATTTAGGAAGAGGAGTTTCTCCTAAAATTTCAATGGCTTTTCTAAATTCTTCGTCGGTTCCATCAAATAAGAAACGAATGGTTCTACCTCTAGAGGTAGTGTTGTCTACCACCTCGGCGATTAATAAATCATCTTCTCCAAAATATAATTTATTTCCAACCCTGATTTTACGAGCGGGATCAACTAAAACATCCCATAAACGCATTTCGTGGTTAAGTTCTCTTAATAAAAACACTTCTATTTGCGCACCCGTTTTTTCTTTGTTGCCATACATTCTAGCTGGAAAAACCTTGGTATTATTCAAAATCATTACATCACCATCATCAAAATAGCCTAAAATATCTTTAAATAATTTATGCTCAATTGTACCTGTTTTACGATCTAAAACCATTAATCTAGATTCATCACGTTGTTTTGAAGGTGTTGATGCGATTAAGGCTTCTGGTAAATTAAAGTTGAATTGTGATAGTTTCATCTGTGTTTATTTTATAATTTTTGGTCCCAATTGACCTTCTGCTCCATATGCCTTTGTTAAGGATATTTCATTAGCCGAGCGCGAATTTAAGAATATATTTCTTTAGTATGAAGAATAATTGAAATGCATCAATCAAAATTTTTACAAGAGTACTACGTCTTAGCTAAATTAAATGATAATTTTGCATATGTTATTTTTAAGACTCTTTAAAGAATCCATTTTATTTGCGCTTAATGCGTTGGCTGTCAATAAATTAAGAACATTCCTATCTTTATTAGGTATCTCTATTGGTATTTTTACCATTATAACGGTATTTACGCTGGTAGATTCTTTAGAGAATAATTTAAATAAAAGCGTTCAAAAACTAGGAAATGATGCCATTTACGTTCAAAAATGGCCCTGGGAATTTGGAAGCGATTACCCATGGTGGAAATATTTTAATAGGCCTTCGCCATCTTATCAAGATTTCGAAAAGATTCAAAAACGAGCAGGAGCAAATATTAAAGCAGTCGCTTTTCAAATTACCATCAACGATAAAACAGTAAAATTTAGAAATAAGAATGTCGATAATGTGAATGTAATTGCTGCATCTCACGATTATGATCAAACAAGGGTATTGGATTTTGAACGCGGCAGATATTTTACGGTTGCCGATTCTAGGAGTGGTAAGAACTATGTTTTATTAGGCTTTGAGGTAGCTAAAGGTTTATTTGAAAACGCAGATCCCGTTGGTCAAACGGTAAAAATAAGTGGAAGGAATTTAAAAGTATTAGGCGTTTTTAAAAAAGAAGGAGAAGATATTTTAAATAGTTCTATTGATAATGCTGTTTTAATTCCGATTAATTATGCTCGAAATATTGTCGATACGAAGAGTGATAATTTCGATCCTAAAATTATTATCAAAGCCGCATCCAACATCACCTTAAACGAGTTAGCGAATGAGATGAAAGGACAAATTAGAGCTATTAGGAGATTATCTCCTCGAGAAGATGACGATTTTTCTTTGAATCAATCGAGTATGTTATCCTTACAATTAGACTCTTTATTTGGCGTAGTTAATATTGCAGGTTGGATTATTGGAGGCTTTTCTATTTTAGTTGGTGGTTTTGGTATTGCCAATATCATGTTTGTTTCTGTAAAAGAAAGAACCAATATTATTGGTATTCAAAAATCTTTAGGGGCTAAAAATTATTTTATTTTATTGCAATTTTTAGTAGAAGCAGTGGTCTTAAGTATTATTGGAGGAATAATAGGTTTAATCATTGTGTATATTATTACACTGGTTGCAGCAGCATTCGATTTTGAATTAGTATTGAGTTTGGCCAATTGCGTGCTTGGCTTAGGCGTTTCGGCTGTAATAGGCGTTATATCTGGGTTTCTGCCAGCATGGAATGCCTCTCAGTTGAATCCGGTAGATGCCATTAGGGCAAAATAAATTAATTTTTTAAGGCAGCAGCTTCACTCAACAATGCGGATTTATTAATTGGAACAACACCTACTTTTTCGCATACTAAACCACCAGCAAGATTTGCAATAGCAGCAATTTTTTCGTTAGGCATTGCCCCGGCATAGCATAATGCCGCTACACTAATCACGGTATCGCCAGCACCAGAAACATCAGAAATATTTCGAATGTGTGCCGGAATTTTATAGTTATTTTCTGAATCCATTAAGAAAACGCCATGCTCTGAAAGTGTTATCAGTACTGCATTTGCGTTGATTTTGTTTTTCAATTCTTTGCTTGCAGCTACTAATTGATCATCTGATAAATGATTGAATTCAATTTTCAAACCATCTTTTAATTCTTTTAAATTTGGTTTAAATAGCCCTACATTTTTATAGGTTAAAAAGTTTCGTTTTTTAGGATCGACTACCGTTTTAATGCCTGCATTTTGGGCCATTGAAATTAATTTTTCGATATTATGATTAGTTAAAACGCCTTTATCATAATCTTGAAAAATAATTACATCTATTTTATGCGCTGCAATAATATTTTTAACATTTTCAATAAAATTATTTTCTTCTTGTAGGTTTAATGGTTGATCTATTTCTTCGTCGATGCGCAATAAATGTTGATGATCTTTAATCACTCTTGTTTTAAGCGTGGTAATACGATCTTTGCTTTGGAGTATACCTTCTGCCGATATTTTTAAGTCATTTAATAGGGCAATAAATTTTTTCCCGTTTTCGTCATCACCTATAACCGAGCATAATATAGGGTTTGCGCCCATTGATTGAATATTTAAAGCCACATTTGCTGCACCACCTAATCGATCTTCTTTTTTAGCAACTGAGAGTATAGGTACTGGAGCCTCTGGCGAAATTCTATCTACTTTTCCCCACACATATCCATCGATCATTACATCTCCAATAATTAAAACATTCATTTGATTGAATGATTCAAAGATGTTTTTTAATTGTGTTAATTCCATTATACTAATTTTGCTAATTCAACTTTAATTCTTTGCATCGCTATTCTTAAATTTTCTTCTGTAGTTGCATAAGAGAATCGAATATTATTTGGACTACCAAAAGAGTCGCCAGATACCACGGCCACATTGGCTTCTGTTAATAAATACATGCATAAATCTTCTGCATTATGGATGGTTCCACCTGCATGTTTTTTTCCAAAATAATAAGTGACATCTGGAAAAAAGTAAAATGCACCTGCCGGTTTGTTGGTGATAAAGCCTGGTATTTCTTTAATTAATTCGTAAACTAAATCTCTTCTTTTTTGAAAAGCAGCTTTCATAGTCATTGTTGTCGTTAAAGGCGAATCTAATGCTGCTATTGCGGCTCTCTGCGCTATTGAACAAGTGGCAGAAGTAAATTGACCTTGCATCTTGTCGCATGCTTTAGCTATGGCAAGCGAAGCTCCCATGTAGCCTAATCTCCAGCCTGTCATCGCAAATGCTTTTGATAAACCATTAATGACTATACAACGCTCGCTGATACTTTCAAATTCAGCTATAGAAGTATGAGTGGTATCGAAATTGATATGTTCGTATATTTCATCAGATAATATATAAATCGATGGATTTTTTTCAAAAACCGCAACCAATTCGGCTAGTTCTGCTTTCGAATAAACAGATCCAGAAGGATTGCAAGGAGATGAAAACATAAATAATTTTGTTTTGGGTGTGATGGCATCGGCAAGCTCTTTTGCATTGATTTTAAAATCTGCTGCAACACTTGTTTGCACATAAACGGGAACACCCTCGGCAAGTTTTATCATTTCTGAATAAGACACCCAATAAGGGGCGGGTATAATAACTTCATCGCCAGGATTGACAATAGAAAGCACTGCATTGGCAATACTTTGTTTTGCACCTGTAGATACTACAATTT
>JBILIO010000142.1:0-4909 GCA_044349915.1 Sphingobacteriales bacterium
TGATGCATTTAGATCGCTTTGATTTAAAATAATTTACAATCATCAATTAATAAAAAAAAGCCTTTGCAAATTGTAAAGGCTTTTTTTTATTTCGTTTTTTTTCTGAATATTTTTTCTTTAAACGATAAGAACTTTTGCTTATCTATTACACCAAAATAAATTAATAAAAAAAATATTATCCATAAAATTCCTTTTATTAAAAAAAACAAAAAACCTGCTATGCCAATATTTTTGATTAGGTCCATTTTAATTTGATAAAGAATTCAATTCTAATTCTTCTAAAATTGCAATATTAAAATCAAAACCTTTATTCACTTCATCGGCCCATTCGTCTTTTTGAAGAACGCGAATCGTGCTTGCAGCCTCATTCATATTCTCAAATTCATACATATTACCAGTTGAAGGAACTACTTTTTTTATAATTTGACCACCAAACATTACCGCTAAATAATTTAAATAGATGTGTGGGAGTAAATCTTGGTAAGACAGGCTTTGTAAATAAGCTACATAAAGTTTTGTGCTGTTCAATACAACATTAGGTGCTTTTAACTCTAATTGAAGTTCCTGAATATCTAAACTAATCAGTTGCGTTCTGTTTAAAGATGTATGAGGCAAATCATTTGCTTCTATTGCCGTAAAAATTTCAAAATGTTGATTAATGTAATTTAGGTAATCCAATTTACTTAACTGTTTTTGCATCATTCTTTGATTGAATGGCATTTTTTCAGCGATTTTATGCTTTTCAGCGGTAGCTTCTCTTAAATTCATCGTTTTATATTTTTTGCTAATTTAGAATTAGTTTAAATAAAAACAAAATAATTTATATAAATAAAAATACCTAAGCATTCTTTGGATTATGAAAGTATTAATCGTAATTTTACGATTAATAACCAAGCTCATCAATGTCAAAAGAATATCATCCATCAGAAATAACGCTGGCAAAATTTGCAAAAGCTTTATCGCACCCTGCAAGAATTGCCATTCTTAATTTGTTATTAAAGAAAAAATCTTGTGTTTGTGGCAGTATTGTAGATGAACTTCCACTATCACAAAGTACGGTTTCGCAACATTTAAAAGAACTTAAATCTGCTGGACTTATCAAAGGCAATACTTCAGGCGTATCCGTTTGTTATTGTATTGATGAAAAAAACTGGGAAACAGCGCAAAAATTATTTGAAAATCAATTCCATCAATTAAACTTCAACATTGAAAAATGCTGCTAAAATTTAAAAATTATGTCCAACAAAAAACAACTTTCCTTCCTCGATCGCTATTTAACACTTTGGATTTTTATTGCCATGTTATTAGGTGTAGGCATTGGTTATTTTACGCCATTTGTAACAGAACAATTTAATACCTTATCGGTTGGTACCACTAATATTCCATTGGCAATTGGTTTAATTTTAATGATGTATCCACCATTTGCCAAAGTGCGTTATGATAAAATAGCAGAGGTGTTTAAAAACACCAAGGTATTAGGCATGTCTTTGTTTTTAAACTGGATAGTAGGCCCAATTTTAATGTTCTTGCTCGCCATATTATTTTTACATAATCAGCCAGAATACATGGTGGGCTTGATTTTAATCGGCTTAGCTAGGTGTATTGCCATGGTAATTGTATGGAATGATTTAGCGGATGGTAGTAGAGAATATGCTGCTGGTCTAGTTGCTTTGAATAGTATTTTTCAAGTATTGCTCTATAGCGTTTACGCTTATTTATTTGTAACGGTATTGCCACCACTATTTGGATTTGAAGGAAAAATAGTAGCCATCTCTATCGGAGAAATCGCAAAAAGCGTAGGTATTTATTTAGGTTTACCATTTGCTGCTGGATTTTTATCAAGAAAATTTTTAGTAAAATTAAAAGGAGAGGAATGGTATACCACAAAATTTATTCCAGCCATTAGCCCAATTACATTAATTGCTTTATTATTTACCATTGTTTTTATGTTTAGTTTAAAAGGTAAATTAATAGTAGCTATTCCTTTTGATGTCATTCGAATTGCGATTCCATTAATGATTTATTTTGCCATCATGTTTTTATTGAGTTTTGCGCTTGGAAAAAAGATGGGTACAGATTATGCAACCAATACTTCGATTGCATTTACAGCAGCGGGTAATAACTTTGAATTAGCGATTGCTGTTGCTATTGGGGTGTTTGGCATTAACGGCGGACAAGCATTTGCAGGTGTTATTGGGCCATTAGTAGAAGTACCTGCTTTAATTTTATTAGTCAATGTTGCATTCTGGTTAAAATCTAAATATTACAAATCATGAAAAACGTATTAGTATTGTGTACCGGCAATAGCTGCAGAAGTCAAATTGCAGAAGGCTTTTTAAAAAAAATGTTAGCTGGCAAAGCGATGGTTTATAGCGCAGGAATTGAAATTCATGGCGTCAATCCAAAAGCAATAGAAACCATGCGCGAAATCGGAATTGATTTAAGCAGCCATACTTCCAATCATATTTCGGAGTATGAAAATATTAATTTTGATTTTATTATAACCGTATGCGACCATGCAAAAGAAAGCTGTCCATACTTTCCTTCTAATGCTATAAAATTTCATCAAAACTTCCCTGACCCAGCAAAAGCAATAGGCACAGCAGATGAAATTAAAATGGAATTTGCGCGAGTAAGGGAATTAATTAAAAAATATAGCGAAGATTTTATTGCTGCTAATTTTTAAAAACGATAACCAATATTTAGATTAAGATCATAAATAGCACCTGGACCTAATATATAAAACAGGCCTTTAAAACCGTTTCCTATACCTTTTTCTAAGTCCTCGCCATAAATTTTTGGACAAACTTTAAACCCTCTAGAATAATCGATAAAAAATCTTTTGTCTTTGCCGAAATAACGTTGGGTGCCCCATCCAAATGCTGCTAAAAAATAATTTCCTCCAATTGTTTGCCCGCTTCCTATGCGCGCAAAATGGTAAGTATGTTTTGCAAATCGTTTGGTTTTATACCTACGCATTTCTAGATAGCTTTGATTACCCGCCCACATATTATGATAACTTGAAAAAGAACCCATGATTGATAAATTATTATCAAATCTCATTTCTGCCTTGATTCTCATTTTGCTTAATAAGCCTATAGGGCTATTTATGTATAGTGCAAAGCCAGGTTCACCGATATCATTGCCGGTAAACGTTTGCGTAAAAACTCTATCTGCTTTGCTTAATAAGAAACCCATAGGGGTATATTTGTATAGTTCAAAACTAGGTTCAGCAATTTCTTTTGTGGTATTATTTTGAGCAAATAGCGATGTTGTCAAAAGACAAATACTTAATATCAAACCGATTTTTAATTTCATAACAAATGTGCTTTGCTCAAATATAAGGAATCGTTTTAAAAAATAATAAATTCAAACATGATATAAATCATATGAAACAATAAGGCATAGGGCTACATTTAATAAATTTAAAAGCCCAAAATATGAAAAACACGAAAATAAAAAACGTATTAATTGCCTTAGATTATAACCCAACCGCACAAAAAATTGCAGAATTGGGTTTTGCTTTTGCTACTGCCATGCATGCAAAAATTACCTTGGCAACCATTTATGAAAACTATGCCGATTATACCCCTGTCATTTATGACCCAATAATGGGCTTTACCGGATATACCGAAAGCGATAAAATCAGTCAGGAATTAATATTAACCAAATCCCAAAAGTTTTTAGAAAAAACGAAGAAGCATTTAGGAGACGAGAATATTTCGATAATTGTTAAAGAAGGCAGTAGCGCCAAAGAAATATTAAACATTGCCAAAGAAATAAAAGCAGACATGATTGTAATAGGCAGCCACAGCAAGAGATGGCTGGATAAACTAATTATTGGTAGTACCACCGAAAAAGTACTGAAAAAAAGTAAAATTCCGATGTTAATTATTCCAACAAAAGGTTAATGTAACTAATGTTACCTAAAATGCTACTTTACAATAGTAATTTTAACACATGAAAAAAATCAGCACCATTTTAGGAATCATTTTCTATCTAACAATTAGCAACCTGCTATTTGCGCAAAGTTCGGCAATCAATATTAGCCTAACCCCTATCAATATTGAAAATCTTGGCGGCAGGCAATCCTTTGCAGTTGGACAAGCAAATGGAAAGTGGTTAATTATTGGTGGCCGAACAGATGGATTACACAGACGTCAGCCATTTGCAAGTTTCGATATTAATGGTCAACCAAATGAACTATTAGTTATCGATCCTGTTAGTAAACAAAAATGGACTGCCAATTTAAGTGTTTTACCAATAGCAATACAAGAAGCATTAAAAGCAACCAACATAGACTTTATTCAAAATAACAATCAGTTATATTTAATAGGCGGTTACGGATATAGCAATACACTTGCAGATCATACCACTTTTAATACTTTAACTGCTATTGCTGTTAGTGAAACCATAGCGGCAATTATTTCAAATAGTAACTTTTCAAATTATTTTAGACAAATCAATAATGTTATTTTTCAAAATACAGGAGGACAACTTGAAAAAATAAATGATACTTATTATTTAATAGGCGGTCAAGATTTCCAAGGAAGATACAACCCAATGGGGCCAACACATGGACCTGGATTTACACAAATCTATAGCAATCAAATTAGAAAATTTAAGATTATAGATAATGGCATCAATTTAAGCATCAATAATATTGTTATTATAAATGATAGTGTAAATTTACACCGACGCGACTACAATGCATTGCCACAAATTTTACCAAACTTAAACCAAGGCATTACCGCATATTCTGGCGTATTTCAACAAAATGTTGATTTGCCCTATTTAAATTCGGTAACGATAGATAGTCTAAGCCATAGCACAAACAACAGCTTTAATCAATATTATAATCATTACCACTGTGCAAATATTCCTTTATATGCCGCAAGTAAAAATGAAA
>JBILIO010000143.1:0-4857 GCA_044349915.1 Sphingobacteriales bacterium
CAAAGATTAATTTCCAAAGTAAGCCGATTTTAGCACCTGCTTTTTTAGTAATTAAATAAAATTCAACACACATCAATGGAACAGTTAAAATCCAATCAACATATCTGAAAAATGTTGGAGATTCGCCAGTTTCCAAGTTGTAACTTCTCATGTAGTAGTAATGTACTGCTGCAATAAAAGTAATAATACCTGAAACTAAAACTGATGTTCTCCATTTTTGAGCTGTGTTGCTTAACTCAAAAAAGAAAAATACTGATGCGGCCATCATGGCCATTGTTCCGATAAAAAACGTGAAAGCCACGTAGTTATCACTTGCAATTTTTAAATGTTCCATTTTTTATTTTTTTTTTAGGCCTACTCTTATGGATTTTCAGATACTCCTCTGCTATTTTTTTTAGGTACAGATTCCTATTATTAAACAATATATTAATTAAAAAGTTTTTGTTAAAATAAAAATTTTCCACATTTCGATTCTAGCTCAATTTTAAGGTTTTTTGATAAAACTTATTCATTGCTATAATATGAGGGAGGCTAATACATGCAATAAACATGAAAAATAAGGCCGTATAGTCGGTTTTTTGTGTTTTTAATAATCCTGATTGCACTAAATAAATGGTGAGTACAAAAAAGAAAATGGCCCCTAAATTAAACGGAAGTGCTTTTTTATATAATTGCAGGTTATTCGTGTTTAAGCCCTTTTTTAAGTGCATCCATCCATATAAACTGTGTTGTGCTAGGAAATAAACAGCAAAAGAGCTTAACAGGGGTAGAAAAAGCCCAATACTTAGCATCAATACGCTATAAGTCATCGCTTTTTTTCTTTCTACAAAGCTCCATAAAAGTCCAATTAAGGCTAAAATTGGGCCAATTTTATCAGCGATTGATATTGAAATTGCTAATGGCATAACCCCTAAATTTGCGATGATGCTATTGGTTTCGTTTAAATGTCCTAATAATATAATTCCAAATAATAAGGTTCCCCATAACACAATTTTAAAATTATTGCTTTGGCTTAGTTTCCATTCTTGCATATCACATTGTCCAAAATGCCAAATAGAGTAGGCAATAAAAATGAGCATAGAAAGATTGGGTAATAATATCCAGAGGATAAAATACGCAAAAAACAAAGCAATATATCGTGAAATAAATTGATAATTTATTTTATCGTGATACAAACCAACAATTAACAAATGATCTATTGCACCATGCGGTAAACCAACGCTTAATAGCCCTACAGCGAAAAGTAGGTATTGAATGGTATTAAAATAATTAGGGAAAACTAGCAAACAGCCTAATAATAAAATAGCAATTATCAATCCGAAAACCGAGCTATATTTATTTGTACTAATGTTAATATTTGCTATCAAGATTTATTTTTAAAAATTAATTACAATATAAAAGAATTTGTTTGAATTAATAAATGATTTTTCTGAAAGTTAAATTAATGCGCGGGCCTTTGTTTTTTTGTTTAGGAATTTGGTGTTTCCAAAAATGTTGTGTTTCGCCTTGCATAACTAATAATGAGGCATCATTTAATGCAATGCTCTGTTTAGGAATCGATTTTTCTAATCGGTGTTGCAATTGAAAATTGCGTGTAGCGCCAAAACTAAGGGATGCAATTGCAGGGTTTGTTCCGAGCTCTTTTTCGTCGTCGGCATGCCAGCCCATGCTGTCGTCGCCATTTCTATAATAATTTAATAACACACCATTAAATGTATGTGCAGTTAAGGCTTCAATTTTATTTTTAATCGATAATAAAATAGGTGTAAATGGAATTGGTTGAAGTTTGATATTGGAATAAGCATAATATGGGTGATCTTGTCCATAATATGCAGTTAGCCTGGGTTGATCTAAAGATTTCCCGAAAATTTTAATTTGATATTGTTGCCAATCAATCTCTGAAATTAAAGATTCCATGAGTATTACACTTTCTTGTGCATCAAAAAAATGCTCGTGCAATGTTATTGTGGCGTCAGGTAAATCAAACTTCATTTTATTTATTCTTTCGGCATTTATCGCTGCAATATAATACCTGCTCCCAATTTAATTTCCATTTCTTACGCCAGCTAAACGGGCGGTTGCAGCACAAACATATTTTAACAGGGAAGTTTTCTTTTTTGATCGGCTTCATTCAAATGAGCTCATCAATATAATAAAGCTTATTATTTTTTTTCGGTCTTGTTTGCTTTGGTAAACTCTTGGTAGGTACCAATAATAAGCGTGATGAACGATACGGAAACAACAAGGGTTGCTATAATGAAATCTAAATTTTCCATCTATTTTTGAGTTTTGCTGTTAAAATAAGAAAGTAAAATGAGCATGGTAGGGGGCCACAAACCAATAAATATTCCTCTATCGTGGTCTTTTAGAACGACGAAATAATATTCCGATACAAAAATGAGTATAACTGAAAGAAGAAGAATTACTAATTCGGATAATTTAAATTTTTTAAACATGTTGAATTGATTTTGAAATTATTTTATTGTTTATACAATTATATCCTATTAAGGAAAAAAATGAAAATTTGTTTTGATTGTTTTAAAATAGATAATTTTATTGAAAATGCCAATAGCTAAACCTCATAGTTTAACACCATCGATTTTTTGATAAATCTGCTTAGAATCTGCTGAATATCGCGGTTATGGCTATGTTTTTTAATTTGATGTCTTAAATCTTCGACTTGTGGATAGCCTCTTTCCGATTCAAAATAACCAAAGCCTTTGTATAACCCTCGCTCTATACAAACTATCGATTTTTCGCCTGCAACCCGACCGTTTCCAATTAAAAAGAAACTTTGGTTTTGAAAACTAAAACTTTCAATGGCTTGCGTTACGCGCTGGTTGTATGCTTCAGGGGCTTCTGATTGTACACAAGCACCATTGCATTTTTTAATTTGATGGTTAAAACAAGGGCCTTTAAAATTATGCAAATCACATTTTGCTAAACATAAATTATACTTTTCTACCAAGCGTTCAAAAAACTGCGTGGCTTCTTTGCCATTGTCTATGGTAGTGAGTGCTTGCAACCCTTCTTGATGCCTGGCCATAAATAAATTTACATAACCAGCATCATCTATTTTATCATAAATACTGAATAAGGGAACGGCACTGCTGCGCTTTTGCGAAGTATTGTAAATGGGTTTAATCTTTTTTATTTCATCCGATTCTAATAATAAAGCTATCAGCTCAGATCCAGTGTTTTCAATACTGATGTGGGCAACATCTTCTAGCATGCGAGCCGATTTTTTTGTTTTCCCAGATGCAAAATGTTGTACAATTCTTTTTTTGATATCATTGCTTTTACCAACATAAATAACCTCACCAGTTGTATTATGAAAATAATAAACGCCAGTGATGCCAACCGGAATTTTTTGCAATGCATCGTCTTTTAATTGCGGCGGTAAATTTTTAGGAATGCTAATGGCTGCATTTTTAATATCATCTAAAATGCTGGTATTACTTTTAATAATTCTATCAAACAAAATAGCGGTAGCTTTTGCATCCCCTAATGCGCGATGCCTGTTTGCTAATTGAATATTTAAAGAATCGCATAATTTCCCGAGGCTATAAGAAGGAAAGCCAGGGAAGGCGTGCCTGCTCATTCTTACGGTGCACAGGGTATTGCGGTGGTAATCGTAACCTAAATTTTTAAAAGCAGCTTTGACAAAATTATAATCGAAGTTTACATTGTGTGCCACAAATACGGCATCTTTTGTGAGTTCAATAATTTTTTTAGCTACATCATAAAATGGAGGCGCATCGCGCACCATTTCGTTGCTAATGCCAGTTAACTGCGTAATTTGATAGGGGATACTGCATTCCGGATTAATCAGCGTGCTGTACTCCTCAATTATCTTTTGCCCATCATGTAATATGATCGCAATTTCGGTAATCTTATTGAAGTTGGGGCTACCACCGGTGGTTTCAATGTCAATGATTGCGTACATGTTGGTGGGAGGATTACTTTCCTATACAAAACTTACTGAAAATATTATCTAACAAATCGTCTGTAGAAATGCTTCCTGTTATTTCTCCTAAATGATACAATGCTTGTTTAATATCGATGGCTAAAAAGTCGGAGGTAATTGGGTTGTCGATGCCGTTCAATACCTTCTCTAATGCGGTTGCAGCGTTTTGTAAGGCTTCGGCGTGGCGCAAGTTAGACACAATACTTTGACCACTTTCTAGTGCCGCCATATCAACTAATTTTACTAATTCGTTTTCGAGTGTTTGCATGCCTGTTTTTAGCAAGGCAGAAATTTGAATGTTACAGAGTCCTTCAATTTCGTAAGGCGCTGCAGTGTTTTTATCACTTTTATTTTCGACTAAAAATAATGTCGAATTATTTTTTTCGAGGATGGGTTTAAACTCCGAAATAATTATTTGTAGTTCTGAAAGGCTTGTTTGCGAAGCATCGTAGACATACAATATAACTGCCGAAGAATTTATTTTCTCCATGCTGCGTGCTACGCCTTTAGCTTCAATTACATCATCTGTTTCGCGAATACCTGCGGTGTCGATGAAACGAAAACACAGACCTTGTATGCTAATTTCGTCTTCAATGGTATCGCGGGTGGTACCTGCTATTTCCGAAACTATGGCACGTTCTTCATTCAATAAAGCATTCAATAAAGTAGATTTTCCAACATTGGGCTTGCCCGCAATCACAACAGGAATACCATTCTTGATCACATTGCCTAATTCAAAACTACCTATTAAACGGTTAATCACTTTTAATATCTGAAGAATTAAATTTTTCATTTGCTCGCGGTTGGCAAACTCAACATCCTCTTCCGAAAAATCCAATTCCAATTCCACCAGCGATGCAAAATTAATGAGTTCGCTACGCAAGGCTTGC
>JBILIO010000205.1:0-2817 GCA_044349915.1 Sphingobacteriales bacterium
TTTAGATGGTATCAATATTGAAGCATACGAATTGTCTTTTTTACGTAGTAGTATTGCTACCATTTTACAAGATGTTTTTTTATTCTCCGACACTATTCACGAAAATATTACCTTAAAAAATAATACTATTTCCAGAGCGCAAGTTATTGCTGCGGCTAAAGAAGTTGGTGCGCACGATTTTATTATGCAATTGCCTGGTAATTATGATTATAATGTGATGGAACGTGGCGCTACTTTATCGGTTGGTCAAGGTCAACTCATTTCTTTTATTAGGGCCTTAGTGTATAATCCCAAAATTTTGGTTTTAGACGAAGCTACTTCTTCGGTCGATACCGAAACAGAATTACTGATTCAAACAGCCATTAAAAAACTCATGGTAGGGCGCACCAGTATTATTATTGCACATCGATTATCCACCATTCAGCATGCCGATAAAATTTTGGTTATTGATAAGGGCGAAATCGCAGAAATGGGCAATCACCAAGAATTACTTCAAATGGGCGGAATCTATAGCAAATTGGTTGCCTTGCAATTCAATGTCAAGGGGATATAGAATATCGAAATCAATAGTAGCAGATTATTTAAATTTTATTAGTTTTGCAGCATAATTTATCATAAAAAACAATGAGTGTTTTAGTCAATAAAGATTCCAAAGTAATTGTACAAGGTTTTACAGGTAGCGAAGGTAGCTTCCATGCAGGTCAAATGTTAGCCTATGGCACCAATGTAGTTGGTGGTGTTACGCCCGGTAAAGGTGGTACTATCCATTTAGAGAAACCAGTATTTAATACAGTAGCAGATGCGGTTGCACAAACAGGTGCAAATGTTTCTATCATTTTTGTTCCTCCAGCTTTTGCAGCAGATGCAATTATGGAAGCAGCGAATGGTGGCATAAAAGTTATTATTTGTATCACAGAAGGTATTCCAACCAAAGACATGATTTTGGTAAAGGCTTATTTATCTGATAAAGATTGCCGATTAATTGGTCCAAACTGCCCAGGAGTAATGACTGCAGGCGAAGCCAAAGTTGGTATCATGCCAGGTTTTATTTTTCAACCAGGTAGAGTAGGTATTGTTTCTAAGTCTGGAACTTTAACTTACGAAGCGGTTGATCAAATTACCAGATTAGGTTTAGGTCAATCAACTGCAATTGGTATTGGTGGTGATCCAATCATTGGTACTACAACCAAAGAAGCCGTTGAATTATTAATGAACGACCCCGAAACCGATGGTATTATTATGATTGGCGAAATTGGTGGTGGAATGGAAGCAGAAGCTGCCATGTGGATTAAAAACCATGGCACAAAACCAGTTGTTGGTTTTATTGCAGGACAAACTGCACCAGCAGGTAGAAGAATGGGTCATGCGGGTGCCATTGTTGGTGGCGCAGACGATACCGCTGCAGCAAAAATGAAAATCATGCGCGAATGTGGCATTAGAGTAGTGGAATCTCCAGCAACAATAGGAGTAGCCATGAAAGAAGAGTTACAAAAAGCAGGTCTTTTATAATAATTTAAACAAAAAAATGGCTTCTGTAAAACAGAAGCCATTTTTTTTGTTAAAAAAGCACTCAAATCTGGTATGCATACTTATGCTATAGGAATTTAAGCTTGCAAGTAGTACTTTTAATAAAACAAATTATAAATGAATTTATTAACTGGTAAAACCGCGCTAATTACAGGCGCATCAAAAGGGATCGGGAAAAAAATTGCTGAACTTTTTGCGGCTCAAGGAGCCAACGTAGCCTTTACTTATTTATCATCTGTAGAAAAAGGCGAAGCCTTAGCCAAAGAGCTTTCTGCTACTGGCGCAAATGTAAAAGGTTATCGTTCCGATGCTTCGGATTTTAATGCAGCAGAACAATTAATAAATGATATTGTAGCCGATTTTGGCACTATTGATATTGTAGTAAACAATGCAGGCATTACCAAAGATGGTTTATTGATGCGCATGACCGAAGCACAATGGGACGAAGTAATGACTGTCAATTTAAAGTCTATATTTAATGTGACCAAAGCAGCGAGTAAAGTAATGATGCGCCAAAGAAGCGGCGTTTTTATTAACATGACTTCTATCGTTGGTTTACAAGGAAATCCTGGTCAAGCAAATTACGCTGCATCTAAAGCAGGTATTATTGGATTTACTAAATCTATTGCGCAAGAGTTAGGCTCTAGAAATATCAGGTGTAATGCCATCGCTCCAGGATTTATCAAAACAGAAATGACCGACGCCTTGGCGCCCGAAATGGTAGCGGCTTGGAGTAAAACAATTCCTTTACAAAGAATGGGAGAAACAAGCGACGTTGCAAATGTTGCCTTGTTTTTAGCATCCGATATGGGAAGTTATATCAGCGGTCAAACGATTGCTGTTTGTGGCGGTATGTCGAGGTAGTAGCACACGCAAATCCATAAAAAAATGTAAATTAGCATGCGTTTATGAATAGCATGTTGCATACCACAATCCATTTTTCTGAACACTCCGCTTGGTGGTTGTTGCTTTGTATTTTCATAGCAAGTGCTTATGCCTTTTTACTTTATTATCCAGCTAAACATTTTAGCTTAGCTGCGCGTAGGTTTTTAGCAGCAGCCCGTTGGTTACTCGTGTTTATATTAATGGTTTTTTTATTTTCTCCATACATTACCGCTACTAGTAGCCGAGAAGAAAAACCAATTATTATTTTTGCGCAAGACAACTCCGCTTCTTTACTGCAAAGCAATCGAAAAGATTTTTATCAAGATCAATATTTAGCAGACTTAGAAAAGTTTATAGAAAAATGTGCCGAAAAGTTTGACGTTCAAATAGGAAACTTTGGCGAAT
>JBILIO010000017.1:0-15220 GCA_044349915.1 Sphingobacteriales bacterium
TCAGCCCCTAAAACAGCCATTGCTGCTACATTTCAGCAAATCGAAAAGGCTGCTATCAATCGAAATATTGCCGCAGTTGTGCTTGCCTCAGATGGTATCAATAATATAGGACAACAGCCGCTTGCTGCAGCACAGCAATTAGCCTTTCCTGTTTATACTGTTTGCATGGGCGATCCTCGGGCGCAAAAAGATATCTCTATTAAAGATGTGCAAGTAAATGAGGTGGTTTTTAAAGATGCACCATTTCCTGTCAATGTAAATCTAAAGGCTTATGCGCTCAAAGGGAAAAACGCGTCAATTGCTATTTATCAAAAAGAAAAATTGATTAGCAAATCTTTGGTCAATATTAATCAAGCTGATTTTTTTAATTCTGTACCATTTTCGATTACCGCAAATACCGTAGGATTACAAACCTATACCGTAAAAGTGCAATCCTTAGTTGGAGAACAAAATCGATACAATAATACTTTTCAATTTTATGTAAATGTATTAGAGAGTAAAAAGAAAATTTTGCTACTTGCCAATGCGGCGCACCCAGATTTAGCGGCACTCCATACCATGATTACTGCCAATCAGCATTACGAATTAAGCACCTTAATAGACGAAGAGGTAAGTGCCAAAGATTTAGCGAAATATCAGCTGTTAATTTTACATCAATTGCCTTCGGGTAATCAAGCTGCTTTCGATGTATTGCAAAAGGCAAAAGAATTAAGCATCCCTATTTTTTATATACTAGGACCCCAAACCTATATCGATTTATATAATAGACAAGCCAACGCAACTAAAATAATTGGCAGTAATTCGAAATCATCCGAAGCCACCGCTTTGCTCAATGAAGCATTTTATTTTTTCAATTTATCTGCCGAAACAAAAGATATACTCCCTCAATTGCCGCCATTAAATGCACCATTTGGAAACTACCAAACACAAAGCAATGCACAATTATTGCTCCAGCAACAAATTGGAAATGTTGCCACAAGTTTACCCTTATTGAGTTTTGAAACGCAACAAAATAGTAAGTCGGCCACACTTTTTGGCGATGGCATTTGGCGCTGGCGTTTAGCTAATTTTCAATTAGCGAATAACGACCATGCAGTGGCAGAATTAGTTCAAAAAACCATACAGTTTTTGGTGTTGCAATCGGACAACAGAAAGTTTAATGTGCGGCTCGAAAATAAAAATTTACTCGAAGGCGAAGAAATAAATTTACATGCTACTTTATATAACGATAGTTACCAAAGTATCAATTCGCCAGACGTACAATTGAAAATCAAAAATAGCAAAGGGCAAACTTTTGATTATGTGTTTGCAAAGAATAACATTAATTATGATTTAACAATTGCTGCGCTGCCAGCTGGCGATTATAATTTTGAGGCTAAAACGCAATTAGGCACCACACAATACAAAGACAAAGGTAACTTTACAATTAGGGTGAATCAACTCGAGCAGTCGAACACAAGGGCTGATTTCGATATGTTAGCGCAAATAGCAAAACAAACAGGTGGATTATGTTTTAAAGACACGCAATTAAGCGAATTGGCCGATTCGTTATTGGCCAATGCGAATTATAAAAAGTTGGCCTATGCGCAAACCACCAGCGATGAATTAATTGATTTTCCTTGGGTTTTGGCTCTTTTGCTCGCTTTAGCAGGGCTAGAGTGGTTTAGTAGAAAGCGTTTGGGCTATTATTAGATTTTAAGATACGTTGGGAGATAGCAGCGATAAGCCTTAGCTTTTTTAAAAAAAGTAGAATCTTTTTTTCTTTTCGACCGAATCTTTTCTTGGAATTTTAACAATCACAAAAACATCTTCGTTGTCTTTTTTCATCAGGTATTTTTCTCTACCGAATTGTTCTAATCTATTTTGATCGGTGGTAAGATCTGTGAAGTCTTTTTCCATGATTGCAATATCTTTGATATAATATGCACGTTGATCTTCTAGTAATTTTAAATCTTTATAGTGTTCGTATTGGCTTATTAAATCGTTTCTATCAAACACCAGCATATAAACAATAAATATGCCTAGGCTTATATAATATTTGTTTTTTAAAATGGATAGTAACTTTTTCATTTTTAAGCAAAAAAAAGGACAGATGCCCGCTTGTTAACATCTGTCCTCATAATAAATTTAACCACAAGCGGTTTTCATGTTTTATGTTTCGATACAAAGAAAATAATCTTAATTGATTTTAATCAATCTTAATTTTCAACATATTAACATTTAAAGATAAAAAAACCTTTAAGAAATCGCAAAATAAAATTATCGTTTCAAGAATTTAAAATCTTTACCAATATAATAAGCGTTGCTTCCTAATTCCTCTTCGATACGCAACAACTGATTGTATTTTGCAATCCGGTCTGATCTTGATGCTGAACCTGTTTTTATTTGTCCGCAATTTAATGCAACTGCTAAATCTGCAATGGTAGTATCTTCTGTTTCGCCGCTTCTATGGCTCATTACAGAGGTGTAGCCATTGCTGTGTGCTAAGTTTACGGCATCAATGGTTTCGGTAATAGAACCAATTTGATTCACCTTTACTAAAATAGAATTGGCAATACCTTTTTCAATTCCAGTTGCTAATCTTTTTACATTGGTAACGAATAAATCGTCACCAACAATTTGCGTGCTTGCGCCTATGCTTTTGGTTAATGCTGCCCAACCATTCCAGTCGTCTTCTGCTAAACCATCTTCGATAGAAATAATCGGATATTTTTTACACCAATCAGTCCAGTAATTAACCATTTCTGCCGATGTTAGTTTCTCGCCACCCGATTTATGAAAATGATAAACGCCTTCGTCTGCTTTGTATAATTCAGATGCTGCTGCGTCCATGGCAATAAAAACATCTTCGCCTGGGCGATAGCCTGCCACTTCAATCGCTTGTAAAACTATTTCGATGGCTTCTGTATTCGAACCAATATTTGGCGCAAATCCACCTTCATCTCCCACATTAGTAGAGTAACCTTTTTTCTTCAGTACTGCTTTTAAATGATGGAAAATTTCTGTTCCCATTCTTAATCCTTCCGAAAAACTAGCAGCACCAATTGGCATGACCATAAATTCTTGAAAATCTATTTTATTGTCGGCATGTGCACCGCCATTTAAAATATTCATCATTGGAATTGGAAGCGTGTTCGCATTCACGCCGCCTATATAACGATACAAAGGTTGGCGAGACTCTTGCGCAGCGGCTTTGGCTACTGCCATAGAAACTCCTAAAATTGCGTTTGCACCAATGTTTCCTTTATTTTCTGTGCCATCTATTGCATTCATCAAACCATCTATGCTGTTTTGATTGAATACATCCATGCCCTGTAATTCGGGGGCTAATTTTTCATTTACATTTTTAACCGCAGTTAAAACACCTTTGCCAAGGTAAACCTTTTTATCGTTGTCTCTTAATTCTACTGCTTCGTGCGTGCCTGTTGAGGCGCCAGATGGAACTGCGGCTCTACCCATCATCCCATTTTCTGTTAACACTTCTACTTCAACGGTTGGATTTCCTCTAGAATCTAAAATTTGTCTAGCACGAACATCAATAATTATACTCATCTTTTTTTTTTATTAATGGAATGAAAAATTAATTTAACATAGCTACAAAATCATCAAATAAATACCTCGAATCATGTGGACCCGGAGATGATTCTGGATGGTATTGTACAGAAAATGCTTTCTTACCTTTTACACGAATACCTTCTATGCTTTGATCATTTAAATTGATATGGGTAATCTCTACTAAGTCAGATTTTTTTACATCTTCGGGTACTACACCAAAACCATGGTTTTGAGAAGTAACTTCGCAATGATCGATGATGATATTTTTTACCGGATGATTTAAACCGCGGTGTCCGTTAAACATTTTGTGGGTACGAATGCCATTGGCCTGTGCTAATAATTGATGGCCTAAACATATACCAAACATTGGTTGGTCTGCGGCTAAAATATTTTTTACCGTTTCAATGGCATATGGCATTGCTGCTGGATCTCCGGGGCCGTTCGAAATAAAATAACCGTCGGGATTCCAAGCTTTCATTTCTTCAAAAGAAGTTTTAGCTGGAAAAACTTTTACTAAAACATCGCGCTCATTCAAGCATCTTAAAATATTTTTCTTAACCCCTAAATCTAAAACAGCCACTTTCTTTTTCGCATTTTCGTTGCCTAATTCATAAGGCGTTTTGGTGCTAACAATAGAAGATAATTCTAAGCCATCCATAGAAGGTGTGCTAGCTAATTTTTCTTGTAATTCTGCAATAGTAAAATTCTCTGAAGAGATAATGGCATTCATTGCGCCTTTGGCTCTAATATGACGCACCAATTGTCTGGTGTCAACATCAGATATACCCACAACATGATCTTCTGATAAATAATCTTGAATAGATTTTTCTGCCATTTTTCTAGAAAAGCCTACATTGAAGTTTTTACAAACCAATCCAGCAATTTTGATAGATTCCGATTCCACATCTGCTTCGGCAATGCCATAATTACCAATGTGCGCATTGGTGGTAACCATAATTTGTCCAAAGTAAGAAGGGTCGGTGAAAATTTCTTGATAACCTGTCATTCCGGTATTGAAACATATTTCGCCGGTGGTGGTACCAATTTTTCCTGCCGCTTTACCTTTAAATACGCTGCCGTCTGCTAAAAGCAATATTGCCGGGATGCTGCTAATTTCTGCCATTGTAATTTTTTTGTTTTTGGGTATAAAAAAGGCCTTGTAGTTATTACAAAGCCGTTGTTCCAGAAATGATTAATTTGGATCGTTTCCGATCGAGCAAAAATCAATGCATTTTTGGAGTGTTTTCATCGAATGCAAAGGTAATAATTTTCAACTATTCTTCCGCTTTTTTTGAAAGATCAATTTAAAAATCGGACTTTTACTTCTGTAATAGCAAAAAAGCAAATTTGGCTCTTCAAAAACCCTATTCAACAAATACCGAAAAATAATATTATCACATATGTCTGTACATAAAGAAAGCAAAAGAATTACCACCCATACGCTTCATGAAATGAAGTCTAAAAAAGAAAAAATCGCCATGTTAACCGCATACGATTATTCTACTGCATTAATTTTAGACGAAGCGGGTATTGATGTATTATTGGTAGGTGATTCGGCATCGAATGTAATGGCCGGTCACGAAACAACCTTGCCCATTACTTTAGATCAAATGATATACCATGCCTCTTCAGTTGTTAGAGCGGTTAAGCGTGCACTGGTGGTGGTTGATTTACCATTTGGTTCTTATCAAGGAAATTCTAAAGAAGCTTTACAGTCTTCGATTAGAATTATGAAAGAGTCGGGAGCGCATGCTGTTAAATTAGAAGGTGGCGCAGAAGTGAAAGAATCTATTGAAAGAATTATATCTGCAGGTGTACCAGTTATGGGACATTTGGGATTAACTCCTCAATCAATTTATAAATTTGGTACTTATACTGTTAGGGCAAAAGAACAAGCCGAAGCAACAAAATTAATCGAAGATGCTAAAGTCTTGCAGCAATCTGGTTGCTTTGCATTGGTGCTAGAAAAAATTCCAGCAAGTCTGGCTCAACTCGTAGCAAAAGAATTAACTATTCCAGTTATTGGCATAGGCGCAGGTGCCGATGTTGATGGTCAAGTTTTAGTAGTGAATGATTTATTAGGATTAACAAAAGGATTTAAGCCGCGTTTCCTCAGACAATATTTAAATTTATTTGAGGAAATTAATGGGGCAGTAAAATCTTATATCAAGGATGTAAAAACGCTTGATTTTCCGAACGAAAAGGAACAATACTAATTCATCATGCGAATTATTTTCGAAGACAATCATTTATTAGTTATTAATAAAGATGCAGGTGTATTAGTGCAAGGCGATAAAACAGGTGATACCCCTTTATCCGATTTAGCCAAAGCCTATGTTAAAGAAAAATACCAAAAACCTGGCGAGGTTTTCATGGGGGTTATTCATCGTATCGATAGGCCAGTAAGTGGTTTGGTTTTAATGGCTCGCACCAGCAAGGCTTTAGAGCGTATGAACGAGCAATTCAAGAACAGGGAAATCGAAAAAAAATACCTTGCAGTTGTTCGCAATAGACCACCTGCAAATGCGGGCAATTTGGTGCATTGGTTAATTAAAAATCCAGAAACAAATGTAACAAAGGCATACGAAAAAGAAGTGCCTAACAGTATGCGTTCGGAATTGAATTATAAATTAATTGGAGAGTTAGACGGCTTTTATTTATTAGATGTAAACCCAATAACGGGCAGGCCGCATCAAATTAGAGTCCAATTAGCTTCTATGAATTGCCCAATAGTTGGCGATAATAAATACGGTTACCCTCGCGGAAACAAAGACAAGAGTATTTGCTTGCATGCGCACCAAGTTAAGTTTATGCACCCTGTAAAAAAAGAGGAAATGCAACTCTTCGCTGCACTTCCTCTTGATCCATTCTGGCAAAAATTTTTGCCATTAATAAAGCAATAATTATTCTTTAATAATTCTTTCTATGATAATTCCTTCGTTGGTAATTATTTTCAGCAAATAAATTCCCTTATCAAAATTTTGCAAATCAAGACTTGTTTGATTTTCATTGTCAATATTATACATGCCTACCATACGGCCAGTTAAATCTATAATAGCAATTTGCTTAAGGTATGTATTGCTATTTTTTAATTGTACTAAAACGCTATGCTGTGTTGGGTTTGGCGAAACTTTAGCAGCGGCTATGGGTGTTGCATAAATTCCTGTTAATGCACAATCAGCACTATCTATTTCTTGAATGTTTGCATTTGGATTTGCTGCACTCAATTTCAATACATCATAATACAAAAACTGACTGATAAATAAAATGGTCGTATCCATCCACCTTTTTTGAGCCGCACTTGTGCCATAAAAAGGCACATGGTCTAATCCGCAAAATGTGTAAAAACGATTAGTCATTTTTTTAGCTTGCAAAGATTTTCGGATACTACTGCTACCACTCACATTTAATAATGGAATGGTATTAAATAATTTAATCACCGCCGTGCCATAAGGAACCGTATTGTCGGCAGTACCATGCATATTAAGTACCGGAATATTTTTATCTTTTAGTTGAATCCACGAGGTATCGCCAATAGCGCCACACAAATTAATGACTGCATTTACTTCGTCGCTATTAGATAAATTATTGGTGGTGCCTTTGAATCCACCAAGGCCTTGGCTTCCTGGTCCGGTATAAGCGGAAGTATCTATGCCTAACACTAATTCTTGGGGCTCATCTAAAAAGGCAACATGCAGCGCAGTAAATCCACCCGCAGAAGAACCACCATAGATAATCATATTGGTGTCAATTAAATATTGAGCAGCATTCGCTCGCACATGTCTAACAGCGGCTCTGCCATCTTGCATGGCGCGCCATACTGCGCGCTTGGCATTAGTGGCATCAAAACTTTCGTAACCTAATCGATAGTTTTGCGAAACCGTTACATAACCTCTTTTTGCAAAAGCCCTACAAAGTGCAACTACATCTGAAGTTTCTTTTGAACCTGATAAAAACGAACCGCCATGCGTAAAAAACACTACAGGTCTTTTGGTTGCAGAATCGCCGACGGGTAAATAAATATCATATAGTTGATCTTCTGGAGTAGAAGAAAGGGCCGTTACATTTGAACCAAACTTTACATTTAAAATAGAGTCGTAATTAAAAATAGGGCTTAAATATTTTTGTGCGTTTGCCTGTTGAAAAACAGTTGCAACAAAAAACAACAATAGGTAAATTTTTCTCATAATTAAATTAAATATTTTAGGAAGTATAAATATACTCCTTTTTGTTCCATATAAAAAAAGGCTCAAAACTTTGCGTTTTGAGCCTTTTAGCAATCCGATTAGCGCAATTAGTTGCCTATTGCTGCTTTTAAGTTTTCATCAATGGCTGATAAAAATTCTTCGGTGTATAAATAATGTTCGCCATGGCTTACTTTATTTCCATGAACACAAACAGCTAAGTCTTTCGTCATTTTACCAGACTCAACGGTTTCGATACATACTTTTTCAAGTGTTTCGCAAAAGTGAATGAGTGCTTGATTATTATCTAATTTACCTCTAAAAGCAAGACCTCTGGTCCATGCAAAAATAGAAGCAATTGGATTAGTAGAAGTTGGTTTACCATTTTGATGATCTCTGAAGTGACGCGTAACCGTTCCGTGTGCCGCTTCTGCTTCCATGGTTCCGCCATCTGGTGTAATTAAAACAGAGGTCATTAAACCTAATGAACCAAAGCCTTGTGCAACGGTATCCGATTGCACATCACCATCATAATTTTTACAAGCCCATACAAAATTACCATTCCATTTTAAAGCACTGGCAACCATATCATCAATTAAACGATGCTCGTAAGTAATACCAGCAGCTTCCATTTTAGTTTTAAATTCATTTTGGTAAATGTCTTCAAAAATATCTTTGAAACGACCATCGTATTTTTTCAAAATGGTGTTTTTAGTTGATAAATATAAAGGCCATTTTTTACTAAGTGCTTGGTTAAAACAAGCTCTTGCAAATCCTTCTATAGATTCGTCTGTGTTGTACATAGATAAAGCAACACCGTCTCCTTTAAATTGATACACTTCGTGTTCAATAACGGTTCCGTCTTCGCCTTCAAACTTGATGGTTAATTTACCTTTGCCTTTAGTTACAAAATCTGTAGCACGGTATTGATCGCCAAAAGCATGACGACCAATACAAATTGGTGCAGTCCAGTTTGGCACTAAACGCGGAATATTATTCATTACAATTGGCTCGCGAAAAACAGTTCCGTCTAAAATATTTCTGATAGTGCCATTGGGAGACTTCCACATTTGCTTTAACGAAAACTCTTGTACTCTAGCTTCGTCTGGTGTAATGGTTGCGCATTTAATACCTACATTATATTTTTTGATTGCTTCTGCAGCATCAATAGTTACTTGGTCGTTAGTTGCATCTCTGTGCTCCATGCCCAAGTCAAAATATTTAATATCTAATTCAAGATATGGATTGATTAATTTGTTTTTAATGAATTCCCAGATAATTCTAGTCATTTCATCACCGTCTAATTCTACTACCGGATTTGCAACTTTTATTTTTGACATAATTGTATTATTTGAGCTGCAAATTTACAATTTTTAAAAAGAGTAAACAAGAAAATTTTGTGTCAAAATGCTTGTGAGTTAAGCTATTGTTAATATTCCGAATCTAAACCTAATTTATCCTTCAAGGATAATAATATAGGCTTTTTATCGGCCATGGCTTTAAATTTTTCGGAGGTAGTGTAGGGTTTATTGGCCGTTAAATCTTGATTGATCGTGATTTTGAAATCGATGTTATGGTTATTTAAAGAAGTTCTTAGGTGTTGGTTGATGGCGCCTTTTTCAGTTAAGAATAAATCGGATTGAATTTTATTGCTCAGGGTAATTTCATATTGAAAATCGCCAATGGCAATAGGGTCGAGGTTTTCGAGTAAAGAGTTTAACGAAACAAGGTTTCTGTTTTTTAACCTTTGAATACATTCATTCCAATAAATCTTGAAGTCGGATGCTTTAAAGGCTTCGGTTGGTAAAACTTCTTTCTCTTTAATTACTACCGGCGGCACATAACTACCCGACCGCACTTCTTCCATAGTAGGTAATTTAAATCCCGAACGACCAATTATTTTTTTGCTTGAAACTGGCTCGGTATTTAATGCTGCTGTAGAAATTTCGGAAATTATAATTGGTTCTGTTGTAGGCGAGGCTATAGATTCGGCGATTGCTGCTGATGGTATATCTGCAGGAGTTGTTGTCGCAGATGCTGCGATGGTATCAATTTGTGCTGGTGTTTGTAAAAGCTTTGGGCTGCTCGCACTAAGTTCTGCTGCAGGCACTTCGTTTTGCTCAGCTATTTTTTTTTTACCTCCGACGTTGCTGAAGGAAGTTGGCTTAAATTAATAGCGGCGTTGATGTGGCACATTTTCATTAAAGCCAATTCGACATGGAGTCTTTGGTTTTTGCTTTGCTTATAATGAATATCACATTGATTGGCAATGTTGAGCGCAGTTAACAATAGGGATGCACTGCAATCGCTGGCTTGCTTTAAGTATTTTTGTTTGACACTTTCGGTTACTTTTAGCAAAACAATAGTTTGCGGATCTTTACAAACCAATAAATTTCTAAAGTGTTCGCTTAAACCAATGATGAAATTATTTCCATCAAAACCATTGTTTAGAATTTCATCAAAAGTTAATAAGATACTGCGCATGTCTTCCGACCTAATCGCATCTGCAATCTTGAAATAATAATCGTAATCTAAAATATTTAAATTATCGATTACCGATTTGTAGGTTAAATTATTTCCTGCAAAAGAAACCAATTGATCAAACATAGAGAGCGCATCGCGCAGCGCGCCATCTGCTTTCTGTGCTATAATATGCAAGGCTTCTGGTTCGGTGGCAATGTTTTCGCTTTTAGCAATAAAGGCTAAATGACTAGCAATATCTTCTACTTGTATTCTATTGAAATCAAAAATTTGACAACGCGACAAAATGGTTGGAATAATTTTATGTTTTTCGGTAGTTGCTAAAATAAAAATAGCATAAGGAGGTGGTTCTTCTAAAGTTTTTAAGAATGCATTAAACGCACTCGTCGAAAGCATGTGCACCTCATCTATAATATAAATTTTATATCTGCCAGAAGGTGGTGCAAATCGAACTTGTTCTACTAAACTCCTAATGTCATCTACCGAGTTATTAGACGCGGCATCTAATTCGTGAACATTTAAAGAATTACCATTTTTAAAAGAGATGCAAGATTCGCATACATCGCAAGCCTCCATAGTGGGCGTTGGACTTAAGCAATTAATTGTTTTGGCTAAGATTCTAGCGCAAGTAGTTTTTCCAACCCCTCTTGGTCCGCAAAATAAAAATGCTTGTGCCAGGTGATTGTTTTTAATGGCATTTTTTAAAGTATTGGTAATATGGGCTTGGCCAACTACCGTGTCAAAGGTTGCTGGTCTGTATTTTCTAGCCGATACAATAAAATTGTCCATTGGCGCTAAATTAGGTATTTTTTCTGATTTTGAAATGCATTTTGCAGCCCAAATCAGGAAAAGAAGCCGTAAAAAAAATATTTACTTGAAGATTAGTCTATTAAAATCTTTCCATTCAAAAATTAAAAATCAGCCCGCGAATTCGTATTATTGCAAAAACGTATAAACCATGGCATTCGAATTCCATAGCGATTGGGTAACTTATTTCAAGCAACAATACGAGAACTCTAAAAACTTTGTATTGCCTTTTATTGCTGCCAATAAAAATATTGGTCCAGCAACTAAAGTAATGGAAATAGGCTGTGGCGAAGGTGGCGTTTTAAAAGCCTTTACCGATTTGGGTTGCCATGTGGTAGGTGTAGATTTAAGTCCGGCTCGTGTTAAAATGGCCGAAGCCTTTATGGAATCCGAAATTAAATCGGGTTTGGCTAAATTTATCGCTAAAAATATTTACGACGTTGATTTTCAGCAAGATTTTGCTGGGTATTTCGATGTGATTATTTTAAAAGACTCTATTGAACATATTCCAGAACAAGAAAAAATAATTGCCCAATTACATAAATATGTGGCAAAAGACGGAGTTATCTTTTTCGGATTTCCACCATGGTATATGCCATTTGGCGGTCATCAGCAAATTGCCAAACATAAATTGCTAAGCAAATTACCTTATTATCATTTATTACCAGTTTGGTTGTATAAACCATTGTTAAAGGCTTTTGGAGAGCCAGAACCGGTAATAACAGAATTATTAGAAATCAAAGAAACGGGTATTTCTATCGAGCGATTTGAGCGAATTTGTAAAAAAACAGGATTCGAAATTGTGGCCAAGGATCATTACCTGATTAACCCCATTTATCGCTATAAATTCAATTTATCGCCTAAAAAACAGGTAAAATTGATTCAAAACATACCTTTTTTGCGTAATTTCCTTACCACTTGCGTTTATTACTTGATAAGCACTAAGCAAAAATAAGCCCTCCATATTCAGATTTATAGCTAAATAATTTTGCTTTTTCTATAGTAAAAGGCTATATTTGCAACCCGCAAAAAGCGGAAATAACTAACAATTTTAAACAAAAAGCAAAGTAACACAATGAGAAATTACGAAACGTTAATCGTTGTGACCCCGTTGTTGTCTGAAGAATTGTTGAAAGAGGTGCATGCCAAATTCAATAAAATCTTAACAGATAACGGTGCCGAAATTGTCCATGAAGACAATTGGGGTCTGAAAAAACTAGCTTATCCGATCCAAAAGAAGACAACTGGCTTCTATAAGGTTACGGAATTCAAAGCTAATGGAGAATTAATCAACAAATTGGAAATCGAGTACAAGAGAGATGAGCGCATCATGCGTTTCTTGACTGTAGCACTTGACAAACACGCAGCGTCATACAATGACCGTAAGCGTAATGGTCAATTGGCTCCATTACCCAAAAGAGTTAAAGCAGAGGAGGCAAAATAATGGCTAGAGATAAAATAACATACGTTACCGCTGCCAAAGTAGAGGATAACCGCAAGAAATACTGTCGTTTTAAGAAAAACGGAATAAAGTATATCGATTACAAGGATGCAAACTTCTTGTTGAAGTTCATCAATGATCAAGGTAAAATTTTACCTCGTCGTTTAACAGGTACATCTTTAAAATACCAACGTAAAGTGGCACAAGCTGTAAAGCGTGCACGTCACATCGGTATTTTACCATATGTAGCAGATTCATTAAAATAAGGAGGAAGACGACATGGAAGTAATTTTAAAGCAAGATGTTAAGAGCCTTGGATACAAGGACGATATCGTTAAAGTAAAAAATGGTTATGGTCGTAACTTTTTAATCCCACAAGGATTTGCAGTTATTGCGAATGAGCCAAACCGTAAAATGCATACGGAATATTTAAAACAAACGCAATTCAAACAAGATAGAATCAAAAATCTTGCTACTGATATGGCGGAAGGATTAAAAGCAATCACTGTTAAAATTGGTGCTAAAGCTGGAGAGTCTGGTAAAATATTTGGTGCAGTAAATACCATTCAATTTGCAGAAGAGTTGAAGAAATTAGGATTCGAAGTAGATCGCAAGCGCATTACATTTGAAACAGATGTAAAGTTTGTAGGTTCTTACATCGCTAACTTAAATCTTCACAAAGAGGTAAAAATTCAAGTACCTTTTGAAGTAGTTGCAGAATAATTGAAAAAATAAAATTAAAAAAGCCTCAAGATTTCTTGAGGCTTTTTTTTTATTTTAAATATTCAGGTTTGCCAACATACCGCATGGCTCTTAATATTCTGTATTGTCTGCGTTGAATATAGGCGTTAGGATTTGCAGGTGTCCACCTAATTGGATTTGGTAAAACGGCGGCTATCAGTGCCGACTCGCGCTTGCTCAAATCTTTTGCAGGCTTGCGGAAATATTTTTTAGCTGCAGCTTCTGCCCCATAAATACCATTACCCATTTCTATTTCATTCAAATAGATTTCCATGATTCTTTTTTTCGACCAAGTAATTTCAATTAAAATAGTAAAGTACGCTTCGAGTCCTTTTCTAAAATAAGAACGACCCGGCCAGAGAAAAACATTTTTGGCAACTTGTTGTGAAATGGTAGAGCCACCCTTTACTTTTTTACTTTTTTGATTGTGTTGATAGGCTTTTTGTAAAGCTTCTATGTCAAAGCCCCAATGCTCATTAAAGTGTTGGTCTTCGGAGGCAATTACTGCGCGAACTAAATAAGGCGACATTTCTTCAATACTCACCCAATCTTTTCGCAGCTTTAAATCTTCGCCATCCATTTTTTGTTCTACCAACCTTTGGATCATCAGATAGGTGAAAGGTGGTGGTACAAACCGATAAATTATCGTAAGGGCTATACTGCCGATAAAAAAATACAGCATCAATTTCCTAAAGAAGCGGTAAATTTTTTTTAGCATTCGATTAATATTTATTCAAGTGTTTTAAGTGAATAATTTCTTCTTGCGTTAAAAATCTACAACGACCTCTCGATAAATCTAATTTTGTTAAGCCTGCATAAATTACACGATCTAATCGAACAATGGTATAGCCTAAAGATTCAAATATTCTTCTCACAATTCTGTTTCTACCAATGTGAATCCCAATGCCAATGTGCTTTTTAGACTTTCCTTCTACATAAGAAAGTTCATCTACTTCTGCTTCTCCATCTTCTAATTCAACTCCTTTTTTAATTTTATCAAAATCGGAAGGGCTCAAAGATTTGTCTAATTCTACTTCGTATAGTTTTTTAACTTTATTTCTTGGATGCGAAAGCACATCGGCTAAATCACCATCATTGGTCATTAATAAAAGACCGGTGGTATTTCTGTCTAAACGGCCTACTGGGTAAACACGTTCGTTGGTGGTACTTTTAATTAATTCCATTACGGTTCTTCGTTCCATCGGATCGTCGAGTGTAGTAATGTAATCTTTGGGTTTGTTTAATAAAATATAAGTCAGCTTTTGGCGCTTCAATACTTTACCTTGAAAAGTAATTTTATCGGTATCTTTTACTTTATAACCTAGCTCTTTCACTAATTCATCGTTTACCGTTACGGCACCAGATTCAATTAATTCATCGGCTTTTCTTCTAGAGCAAACGCCCGCGTTGGCAATGTATTTATTCAATCGGGTCAATCCATCATCTGCAAAAGTTTTTACTTTCTTTTGAGGAGTGGTAGGTATTACTGCTTTTTTAAGTGGTTTTCTTTCGTAAGGTAATTCGCCCATTTCCGATTTTAATTTTCTCGGCTTTTTAATTGGCGCAATTTCAAAATCCGATGCTTCTTCCTTTACTCGTTTAGGACGTGGAGCCCTAGGTTCTTTAGGTTCCTTCAGCTCTTCTTCCCATCCACTGAAATTTATTTTTTCGTATATTTCTGTTGGATTGTCTTGTGAAGCTGCACGTTCTGCTCTTTTTTGATCGTAAGTATTTTCTTTTGGTATTTCTTTTTTAATCGTTGATCTTCTTTCGGTATTACCAACTGTTCTGCTAATTCTTTCGTTACTGCGATCGTCTGTTTTTGGTTTGCGTGCTTTGTATTCTTTATTATCTAAGCGGCCTTTTTTCTCGACAGGGTTTGCATTTCTTTTTTCAAAAGAATTTGCCGAGGCATTACTTTTTTTAAAATCCGATTTACTATCGTCTCTGTATGGTTTGCGATCTGTTGAATCGAAATCTTTTTTAGGGCCGCGTTTAAAATCCGATTTAC
>JBILIO010000144.1:0-4826 GCA_044349915.1 Sphingobacteriales bacterium
CATGCCATATTGTATGGGAACGCTGTATTGGCAGTTCAACGATTGTTGGCCGGTAGTGTCTTGGTCGAGCAGCGATTATTATCAAGAAAAAAAAGCAGCCTATTATTTTGTTAAAAAAAGTTTTGCTACCAACATATTGACATTTAAAAAACAACAGGATAGCTTGCAGGTTTGTTTAGTGAGTGATTCACTAAACGAAATGCAAGTCCAATTTAAATTTCGGGTAATGGATTTTACTGGGAAACAAATCTTGGAAACTAATCAGTTGTTAAAGGTGGCGCCACAATCTGCTACTGTACTTTTAAATAAATCCATCGCTTCGATTGTTTCTAAACATTCCTTACAAAATTTAGTAGCTGTAGCAAGCATTCTAAAAGCGGATGGAAGTATAATAGATCAATATTTTTATTTTGATACTGTTAAAAATTTAGCCTTTAAAAAAGATACCATCCTACTGCAACAATCTAGGCAAAACAATCAAGTAGCCATTACTTTGCTTTCTCCAACATTAAAAAAGAACGTACAACTAGCAACAAATATATCCGGCGAATTTTCTGATAATTATTTTGATCTTATGCCGAATCAAACACAAGTTATTTATTTCAAACCCTCACAGCTACTGTCTTTGGAAAGTATTCCATTGACTACCAAATTCATTTATAATAAAGAATCGAAAAAATAAATACCCATGAAAAAAATCATCCTGTACTTTTTTTGTTTCCCCATTTTATTGGCTTCGGCACAAAAACAAACAACAAATTTAGCGAAAATGGTAAATCCATTTATCGGCACAGGAGGCCACGGGCATACCTTTCCAGGCGCTTCAAGTCCTTTTGGTATGGTGCAATTGAGCCCCGATACTCGACTAGATGGATGGGATGGATGCGGCGGTTACCATTACGATGATAGTATTATTTATGGTTTTTCTCATACGCATTTAAGCGGCACAGGTGTTTCGGATTACGGAGATATTTTATTGATGCCTAGTATCAATGCGGCGGTTGATTTATCAAATTATGCTTATGCGCAAAAGTTTAGTCATCAAGTAGAGTCGGCATATGCGGGCTTTTATGAAGTACAATTAGCTAATCAGGTTAAAGTAGCACTGACCGCAACTTCCAGAGCAGGTTACCATCGTTACCAATTTCCAAATCAATCAACTGTCAATTTGGTGCTCAATTTAAAACACCGTGACCAAGTTATAGCATCCAGCTTGAAACAAATCAATGCTTATGAAATAGAAGGCATGCGTCGTTCAAAGGCTTGGGCAAACGATCAACATGTCTATTTTGTGATGCGTTTTTCGAAGCCTATTCAAAGCATCAAATTAGCCAATCAACAAATAGTAGCCATTGGAGAAAGTATTCAAAGTAAAGATATCATATCTCTTATTCATTTTCAGCAAGATCAAAATTCAACGCTAGAAGTTAAAGTAGGAATTTCTGCGGTAAGCGAAGCCGGAGCAAGGCTTAATCTAGCAACAGAAATTGCGAACCAATCTTTTGAAAAAGTACTATCCAATGTGAACGCAAATTGGAATCGGGAATTAAGTAAAATAACCATCAAAGATACGCACATTCAACTTCAAAAGATTTTTTATACGGCATTGTATCATGCCATGCTCAGTCCTAATGTTTACAATGATGTAGATGGCCAATACAGGGGAAGAGATTTGCAAATACATCAATCCAAAGAATTCAATAATTATTCTGTTTTTTCATTATGGGATACTTATCGAGCAGCGCATCCTTTATTTACTTTAATCGACCAAAAGAGAAGCAACGATTTTATTCAAACTTTTATTCATCAAGCGGAACAAGGCGGATTACTTCCAGTTTGGGAGTTATCGGGTAACGAAACCAATTGTATGATTGGTTATCATTCCGTTTCGGTTATTGCCGATGCTTTTCTCAAAGGGATTCGTCAATATGATGTAGAGAAAGCATTTGAAGCGATGAAAAAATCGGCGAATCAAAACGAACTTTCTTTAAATGCTTATCGAAAATTTGGATTTGTACCTGCCAATATAGCTTCAGAGTCTGTTTCTAAAACCTTAGAATATGCATATGACGATTGGTGTATTGCCCAAATGGCAAAGGCCTTAGGGCATCAAGCAGATTACGAAATTTTTATTCAGCGTGCGCAATATTATAAAAATGTATTTGATCAATCGAGTGGTTTCATGCGTGCCAGAATTAACAATTCTTGGATTAGTCCATTTAATCCTTACGAAGTTAATTTTAATTATACCGAAGCCAATGCTTGGCAATATGCATTTATGGTTCCTCAAGATATCAACGGATTAATGGATTTGATGGGAGGGAAAAAACAATTTGCTGCAAAATTGCTGCAACTTTTTTTGGCAGATACAGCTACGACCGGAAGGGTGCAAGCCGACATCAGTGGTTTAATTGGTCAATACGCACATGGTAATGAGCCAAGTCATCATATGGCATATTTGTTTAATGCTGCTGGGCAACCTTGGAAAACGCAAAGTTTAGTCAGTACTATTTCTGAAGAAATGTATCGTTATCATCCTAACGGTTTAATTGGTAACGAAGATTGCGGACAAATGTCTGCATGGTATGTATGGTCTGCCATGGGCATGTATCCAGTAACTCCGGGTGCAGCTAATTATGCCATCGGTTCACCTATGTTCGAAGAAGTAACGATTCATTTAGAAAATGGGAAGCAGTTTATTATTAAAGCAAAAAAGAATGGAGATGATGCGCATTACATTCAGTCTGCAAAATTAAATCAGCAGACATTTAATCAAAGTGATATTGCACATCAAACAATAATGAATGGTGGTACGCTTGTATTTCAAATGGCTGATACTGCCAATAAAAATTGGGCTACAGATAATTACACCGCTACAACTATTCAAGATGAATTGATTACCGCTACACCCTTCGTAGAGCAAGCCACTCGAACCTTTTACGATTCTACTTTAGTGGCTATGCAAAGTGTGAGTTCGAATGCTCGCATTTACTATACGCTCAATGGAGATGAGCCAAGTATAAAATCAAATTTATATAGCAAACCTTTTTACATTCATCAAACAACACCTATTAAAATGTTGGCCATTGCGCCAAATGCTTTGCCTTCTAAAACGGTGGAGTCGCTACATACTAAAATGATAGATCATCGTAAGGTGCAAATAAAATATCCTTATGCGCCACAATATGCCGCATCGGGTCCACAAACTTTGGTCGATTTTATCAAAGGTACCACAAGCTTTCAAACAGGCGCATGGCAAGGATTTGAAGGTGTTGATTTAATAGCAACAGTAGATCTAGGGGAAATAAAAAACATTCAAAAAATAGCAACTACATTTCTGCAAGACCAAGGTTCTTGGATTTTCCTACCCAAAGAAGTTAGCTATGCTATTTCAACAGATGGATTGAATTTTAAAGAATTGGATAAAATAAATTATGCTGCAGAACAAGATGATGCAAATAAATTAATACATGCTTTTACAAAAAGTTTTAATGCAACAAAAGTGAGGTATGTAAAAATGACTGCAAAAACTATTGGAAAGTGTCCAAGCTGGCACTTAGGCGCTGGTGGCACTTCGTGGATTTTTGCAGACGAAATAGCAATTGAATAAAATGAAAAAAAGAACATTAATTTTTATTTTCACCGTGTTGTTTAGCTTTTATGCGAATGCCCAAAAAGCGGTAAATTCACAATGGTACAACGATGCTAAATTTGGCATTTTTGTGCATTATGGATTGTATGCGCAAATTGGTTATACCGAATGGGCGCAAAATCATTTCGAAATACAAGCAGCAGCATACGAAAAACTACAAAGTCAATTTGCGCCAAGCCAATTCAATGCCAATCAATGGGTTCAATTGTTTAACGATGCCGGTGCAAAATACCTTGTGTTTACAGCCAAACACCACGAAGGGTTTTCGATGTATCAATCAAAATATACCGATTTCAATTCATTTAAAAGCCCTTACAGCATTGACTTTCTGGCACAATTAAGTGAAGCTTGTTTACAAAAGAAAGGTTTGCCTTTTGGGGTATATTATTCGGTTATGGATTGGCATCATCCCGATTATTTACCGCGTCGCTATTTTGATAATCGACCAAAGGAATTAGCGAATACGGCTAATTATAAATTATTTTTCAAACAGCAAGTAACCGAAATTATCGATCGCTATCAACCCTCCTTATTATGGTTCGATGGTGAATGGGAAAATACGCACGATAGTTTAGAAAGTGTAGCGCTCGATCAAATGATTCGTGATAAAAATCCAGGTATTTTAATTAATAACCGATTGAGTCGTTATGTAAAAGGAGATTTTAAAACACCCGAAAATGCGGTGCCTGCAACTGGACTTATAAGCGAAGATGGCAAACCTGTAAATTGGGAATTATGTTATACCATTAACGACAGCTGGGGCTATGATCCATACAGTACAGAGTTTAAGTCGGCTAGAGGCCTTATACGATTGCTAGTCGATATTTGTTCAAAAGGGGGCAACTTATTACTCAATGTAGGGCCTAAACCCGATGGCAGTATTCAATCCGAGTTTCAAGAAAGATTATTGGCCATGGGTAAATGGTTAAAAGAAAATGGGAATGCCATTTATGGAACCAAACCCAGCATCTTCGAACAATTGCCATTTTATGGTGCAAGTACCACTAAAGGAAATACCATTTATTTGCATGCTTTTTTAATGCCATCGAATCGTCAATTGGCTATGCCATTATTGAAAAATAACATCACCAAGGTTTACCATCTTGCATCTAAAAAAGAATTGCCCTATCATATTTCAAACAATCAATGTATCATAGATTGTAATGGGATTAAA
>JBILIO010000145.1:0-4804 GCA_044349915.1 Sphingobacteriales bacterium
TCTGGATTTAATTCTTCAATTTGTTTGAAAATATTTTGGGTAGAAGTTTCGGTTAATACAAAACAATTACTCGCTTCGCGTTCGGTAATTCTAGCTGCGCGCATTTTAATTTGATGTTCACTTTCTTCGCCAGAAACATATAATACTTTTGATTTTTTTAAACTGATAGCCAATTGTAAAAGTAAAGTTGATTTACCTATACCAGGCTCACCACCAATTAACACCAAAGAACCCGGAACAATTCCACCACCAAGCACCCTATTCAATTCGATATCGTGCGTAATGATTCTTTTGTCGTCTGTTGCCTCAATGGTATTAATTAAAATGGGTTTATTACTTCGCGTGCTGCCACTTTGTTTCCATTCAATTTTAGCGGTATTTTTTTCTACAATTTCTTCGACAAATGTATTCCATTGATTACACGACGGACAATTACCTAGCCACTTTGCTGCTTGGTATCCACAATTTTGACAGAAATAGGTTGTTTTAGACTTTGCCATAATGGATAAATATATTGAAAAAAAAATTACTTTTAGGAATGAAAAAAATACCCCTGCTGTATTTGTTGTTACTAATTAATATTGCTCAGGCTCAATCTTATAAGAAATCGAAATTTTTATATGGGCAAGCTGCAGAAAGCAGTCCATATACGTTGGGATTTTACGCTGGGAATGTGGAAAAAAGTCGACTAGCCAGCTCCGATTTTATTAATGAAAATAAAGATTTTGCTTTGGGTTTTTTTATGGAAAAGCCATTGAGTTATCGATTTACTATTTTAACCGACTTAAGGTTAATAGGAGATATCAATGGAGAAAATTTAAATACTAAATATGCACTCCGAAATTCTTACGATATAAGTTGCGCAATCAAATATTTAATGGTAGATAAACCCTATGGAAAAATTTCGATGTCTGCAGGTATAGGCCTATTAAATCGATCGACCCATATTGAAAGTGCACTAATCGATACCAACACTACGAATCAAGCAAATGTAGTGTTTCCGGTAAGTATATATTATTGCAAGTCTATTAGCAAAAGAATAGATGCTACTATTTTATATAGAAATTATTGGAGCTTTACTGATGATTTAGATGCCCTTGAGTTAAATAAAAATAATGACCAATACCAATTAATTGCCATTGGTCTGAGTTATCATTTTGGCAGCAAAAACTATCGTTTTAAAAAGCAAAACACTTGCCCTGCTCAACAATAAAAAGAATTATTTTATTTAATAAAAATAGAAATAAGGAAATATATTAGCGCCGCTAAGACTGCAGAAACAGGAATGGTTAGGATCCAAGCCCATAATAAATTAACTGTTACGCCCCATCTTACTGCAGAAACTCTTTTAGATAATCCAACCCCAATGATAGAACCTGTAATGGTATGGGTAGTAGATACTGGAATTTTAAAATGCTCTGTCATAAATAAAGTAATGGCACCGGCAGTTTCTGCAGCAACACCTTCTAAAGGGGTTACCTTAGTAATTTTAGAACCCATGGTTTTTACAATTTTCCAACCACCAGACATAGTACCTAATGCAATGGCAGAATAACATGCTAAAGGAATCCAATTCGGTAATTCAAAAACTTTTTTGCCATTGACTAAATGCGTATTGATATGTAACCAAGTTGGTACCTGACTCATATCAGCTGCTGCGCTACTAGTATAGACTACTATAGCTGCGGCAATAATACCCATTACTTTTTGTGCATCGTTACCACCATGACCTATACTAAATGCTGCAGAAGAAACCAATTGCAACTTTCTAAACCACCATTCCGCTTTACTCGGAATAGCGTATTTACAAATATGAATAATGATAACAGTTAAAGTGTATGCTAATATCATTCCAATAATAGGTGCAAGAAAAATAAATGCGGCGACTTTGCCAATCACTTGCAAATTGACAATTGTTAATCCTCCGTGAGCAATAGCTGCACCTGCAAAACCTCCAATTAATGTATGAGACGAACTAGATGGAATTCCAAACCACCAAGTAAGTAAGTTCCAAAAAATAGCAGCAAGGATACCAGCTAAAATAACTACCAAATTAATTTGCGAAGTATCCACTGCCTTAGCTACAGTATTTGCTACGTTATGTTCTTTGAAAATTAAAAATGCAACGAAGTTAAAAAACGCAGCCCAAATAACCGCTTGTGTTGGAGATAATACTTTAGTAGAAACAACTGTTGCAATTGAATTTGCAGCATCATGAAATCCATTAATATAATCAAATACTAATGCAAGGAAAATTACAATAAAAAGAAGTGTTAAACCCATTTGTTATTATTAAGCGTGTTTAACAATAATTGTTTCCATCACATTAGCAACATCTTCACATTTATCGGTAGCTTTTTCTAATGCGTTTAACACTTCTTTGTTTTTAAATAATTCAATGGCGTTGGTTTCGTTTTTAAATAAATCTGCTACTGCCATATCAAAAATGTAATCGGCTTGGTTTTCCATGCTATTGATGCGCACACAAGAATCGGTTACATTACGAATATTTTTTAAATCTCTTAATTCAGAAATTCCTTTATGAATATCTTTACACCCTTGGTGAATTAAATCAGCTAACTTTTTAATTGGCTCTGTAATGTTAGTTAAATTATACAAATACATCCTATTAGCAGAACCATGAATATAATCAGCGATATCATCTATTGCGGATGCTAATGAATGAATATCTTCTCTGTCAAATGGCGTAATAAAATTTTTGCTCAATTCTAAAAATATTTCATGAGTGATTTTATCTCCTATATGTTCATAATTCTCAATTTCTTTAATAATCGCCTCTCTTTTAGCTAAATCAGAGGTGTTAACGGCTTCTATTAATTTAGCAGAAATTGAAATCAAGTTGCTACTCGCTTGTTCAAATAATGGAAAGAATTTTTTATCCTTTGGAACGAAATACTGGAAAATAGAATTTAATGACATTGTTTCTTTTATTTGTTTCTACAAACATAAACCCACAATGTTAAGTAATTGTTAAGAAACGGAAAATATTACAGGAAATGTGAATTTAAAATTACGCCAATGTTAAGTTAATTGAAATTAAATTATATAATAACTTGATTAGCAAGTAAATAATAATATTATTAATAAAACAATGCACTCGAAACATTTAGCAAGAAATTCAAAAAAATAATACCTTTACCGAAATAACGTGGGTTTGGATTGGATGGATTTACTTCAATATTATAAAACCGACGACCGAATAATCAAATTAGCTGGGGCGCTTTCCGATTATAAAGCTGCCCGAATTCACTTAAAAGGCTTGATTGGTTCGTCGGATGCAATGGTTGCTTTGGCTTTGTATAATATACAAAAGCAGGGGAATCTATTTGTCTTACCCGACCGAGAAGAAGCCATTTATTTTCAAAACGACTTAGAAAATATTTTTGGCCATCGCGTATTATTTTTCCCTTCGTCGTATAAAAAACCATTTGACATTACGCAATTAGATACCAGCGCAGTATTGCAAAGAGCAGAAGTATTAAATGAGTTAAAATACAATACGGCCAATGGAAAATTGATTGTCAGTTATCCGGAAGCAATTGCCGAAAAAGTGGTTGACCAACAGGTACTAGCAGCAAATACGCTAGAAATAAATTTAGCTGAAAAAATATCGATTGAAACCATCAACGAGTTTTTATATGATTTTGATTTTGAAAGAGTTGATTTTGTTTATGAAGCAGGCCAATTTGCAATCAGAGGTGGCATTGTAGATATTTTTTCTTATTCTAACGAATTACCCTATCGAATTGAATTTTTTGGTGATCATATAGAAAGTATTCGAACATTCGAAACCGAAAATCAATTATCAATTGAGCAAATAAACGCGCTAACAATTGTTCCAAATATTCAGTCAAAATTAATCAATACACAAACGGTATCTTTTTTAAATTACATCGATAAACATGCCAATATTTGGATAAAAGATGTTCAATTTACCTTAGATATTATCCAAGCAGGCTATCCTAAATCAATCGAAATTTTTGAAGGTTTAAGCACAGAAGATAAAAACTTACATCCCGAATTTTTAGACCCACAATATGTTTTTCAAAACACCGAAAGCATAGAAAGTGCCTTTGAAAAATTTAATTTAATTGAATTCGGTAAGCAATACCATTACCCAGCAAGCTTATCGTTGATGTTTAACATGAAACCGCAAACATCATTTAATAAAGATTTTAATTTATTAATTCATCATTTAAAAAAGAATGAAAATGATGGTTTGGTAAATTATATTTTTGCAGAACAACAAAAACAAATAGAGAGGCTTTACAGTATTTTCGAAGATATCTCGAGTGCTGCTATCAAAAAAGTTAAGTTCAACCCAATTAACACTGCCATAAGAGAAGGGTTTTTAGATTACGATACTAAAATTGCTTGTTATACCGACCACCAAATATTTGATCGTTTTTATAAATATAAAATCCACAAAAATTACAGCAAATCACAAGCATTAACGCTAAAAGAATTAAGAGCCTTAAAAGCAGGAGACTATGTAGTTCACATAGATCATGGCATTGGTAAATATGCAGGATTAGAAAAAATAGATGTAAACGGAAAAACGCAAGAGGCCATCAGATTGATCTATGCCGATGGAGATTTATTATATGTGAACATTAATTCGCTCAACCGTATTTCTAAATATAGCGGCAAAGATGGCACTATACCTAAAACACATAAATTAGGAAGTGAAGCTTGGGAAAAATTAAAAAAGAGCACTAAGAAAAAAGTAAAAGATATTGCGCGTGATTTGATAAAATTATACGCAGTCAGAAAAGCACAAAAA
>JBILIO010000146.1:0-4666 GCA_044349915.1 Sphingobacteriales bacterium
AATAATATTGGCTTTTGTTGTTTGTAAAATTGCTGTAACATTGTTTTCGTTGATACCTGCTGCGGGTATGATTTGAATTCGATTATTTGCTTGGGCTACCAATTCAGTTAATTGTGTTAAACCCAATACTGCCGTGCTTTTCAAACCAGAAGTTAAAACATAATCAAAGCCTAATTCGATTAGTTTTTCTAATGCTTCATTGGCTTGCGTTACAAAGTCGAAAGCACGATGAAAAGTAAGTTGCATAGGTTTTGCCAATGCGACTAATGTTGCGCATCTTTTTTCATCTATGGTTGCATCGGCATTTAATATACCAAACACTACGCCAGCAAAACCCATTTGTTTGATTTTTAAAATTTCTTGTTGCATGATTTGAAACTCCGCATCAGCATACAAAAAATCGCCTTCTCTTGGACGAACCAAAACATGCACCGGAATTGCAAACGCATGCTGCACCGCTTCGAGCAAAGCATGCGAAGGCGTTAAGCCGCCAACTGCTAATGCCGAACACAGTTCTATTCTATCCGCACCAGCTAAACTAGCCGCTTGCGCAGAAGCAAAATTTGAAGCACAAATTTCGAGGAGTATATTTTTCGGATTTCCCATTTTTTTCAAAATAAATATAAAAAAAATTTAGGAGAAATTAGGCTACAATACCTATTTAATAAGCCTTTTAGAAATAAGATAGCAACAAAAAAGCCCCGTGTAAATACGAGGCTTTTTGTTTCTGCATAATAAGCATGAATTAAGGGAAAATACCAAGATTCAAATATGATACAGCAATTTTATCAATTGCGCCAACAAAAGCGGCAGTTCTTAAACTGTCTATTTTTTTGTTGACTACTTTAATTTCACGCATTTCATGGTATGAACGAATCATGGTGTCTTCTAGACCAGAGTTTACCAACTCTAATTCTGTTGGGCCTTTGATTACAGCTTTGCGTTGATCTGAAGATAAGGTAACACCTGTTGCTTTTTCAATAGTATCTACGAAAGTTCTACTTGCGTTTTCTTCGTATCTTTTATCCATACGACCAAAAGCAACATGCGATAAGTTTTTCAACCATTCGAAGTAAGAAACCGTTACACCACCTGCATTACAATACATGTCTGGAATAATGATACCACCTTTTTTGGTAAAGAACTCTTCTGCTTCTGGTGTTGTTGGACCATTTGCGCCTTCTGCAATAATTTTTGCTTTTATTTTAGAAATATTTGCGCTAGTAATTTGGTTTTCTAAAGCTGCTGGAATTAAAATATCACATTCTTGCTCTAAACCAATAGACGAATTTTTGAATTCTTTAGTTGCACCTTTATAATTTAAAATAGAACCTGTTTTTTTACGATGATTGAAAACTGCATCTATGTCTAATCCTTTTGGATTATAAATAGCGCCTTCAAATTCACATAAACCAACAATAACTCCACCTGCTTCTTGGATAAATTTTGAAGCATAGTAACCTACGTTTCCTAATCCTTGAACAATTACTTTTTTACCTTCTAAGCCAACTGATAAGCCTAATTTTTTCATGTCTTCGCTTACGCTTACGCATTCACGAACTGCATAAAAAATACCTCTACCGGTTGCTTCTCTTCTACCATTGATACCCGATTGTGAAATTGGTTTACCCGTAACACAAGCACTCGCATCTAATGAACCTGGGTTCATTGCGGCATAGGTATCTACAATCCAAGACATTTCGCGTTCACCTGTTCCATAATCTGGAGCTGGTACATCGATACCCGGACCTATGAAATTTTTCTTAATTAATTCTGAAGTATAACGACGGGTAATGTTTTCTAATTGATCAACAGTGTAATTTTTTGGATTAATTTTTACACCACCTTTTGCTCCACCAAATGGAACATTTACAACAGCACATTTGTAAGTCATTAAAGCAGCTAGTGCCATCACTTCATCTTCATTTACCATTTCGCTGTAACGAATACCACCCTTAGTTGGTAATTTGTGTTGAGAGTGTTCTACTCTCCACGCATCGATTACTTCGAATTGACCATTTCCTTTTCGAATCGGAAATTGAAAACGATAAACACTATTACATGTTTTAATTTGATTCAACAACCCTTGAGGGTGAGGAGTAAAGCGAGCTGCTTTATCGAAAAACGAACATACATCTCCGAAGAAATGTACTTCTGGTTCAGCTTTTTTTGCTTTTACGGTTTTAGCCATAAATAATAAATCTAGTTAATGATAGGTTTTTGTTTTGTTTGAATAAATTATGGAGCAAATGTTTGATTAATAATTAGGATTAGCAAATTATTTATGCTCTTTTTCTAATTTAGAGAGTCTTTTGTCTATTGAAAAAAGATAAATCGCTAAGCCAATGAATACTACAGAAATAGTCCCTATGACTACATAGATTTTTCCAGAGCTCCTAAGCAAATCAGCCATTTCTACCGGTTCTGCGGATGGCGCTTGAGCAAATGCCCATTGTACCACAAAGGTTAATAAACATAAAATATAGATTTTTTTCATTGTAAAATATTAGTTTTCAAGTATTTGATTAGTAATTTCCAATAAACGAACCCTGATTTGCATCACCCAAACACCCATTAACACCCATCCACGAACTGCTGGATAAAATACCATACGCATTTGATTGTCCATATCATATTTATTGAAACCTGGATTTCCGCCATTGCCTGGATGTAAAGAATCGGTTAAACGAGGTAATATAAATAACAATACAATCATCACTGGAAAGGCGAAAACACTATATACTGCAGAGATTTTTGCTCTTTTTTGTGCTTCGTCTAATGAACCCCTTAGAACAAAGTAGGCTAAGTAAACCAACATGCCTATAGCAGCACTGTTTTGTTTAGGGTCGTTGCTCCAAGCCTCTCCCCAGGTATATTTAGCCCAAAGCATACCAGTTAATAAACCCAATACACCTAAAAACAAACCCACGTTTGCGGCTTCTACCGCAATGTTATCGTGGTGTTCTTTACCTGATGATAAATATTTGATACTATAAACTGCATTGAAAACAAACAATACCACCATGGCAAACCACATAGGTACATGATAATAAATATTGCGAATGGTTTCGTGTAATATTGGCAAGACAGGTACCTTACCCATTAAGCCTTGAAATAACCAAAAAAGGACTAAGACCACGCCTAAAATTTTCCACCAATCTGATTTTATTTTCATGTGTAAATATTAAAAATTAATCTCGCCAAATGTAAGGAAATAACAATAAAGAAACGGCGAATACAATGATATTTATCAACAGTAAAACCCCTATTTCATTTGCACTACTTGCCCTATCTATTCCGTCCATTGCATTCTTCGCTAATTTGATTAAAAGCATGAGCAAAGGCACAATAACCGGAAAGCTAAGTATGGCCATTAAAGTACTATTGTTATTGGCTTTAGAAGCGATAGCAGAAACCATGGTAAACATGCTAGAGAAACTTAAACCACCTAAAGCAACAGCCAATAAATAATAGGAAAAATCTTGTATCGGATTGTTAAAAACAACAGTGTAAAAAAACAAACAAATAAATGCGATAAGACTCATCAAAATTAAATTATAAATAATTTTTGATAAGATTAATGCGGCCGGATTTACAATGGTATAATAGTATAAATACCTGCTGCGATTTTCTTGCATAAAACTTTTTGCAATGGCATTAATAGAGGTAAATAATAGAATTATCCAGAATAGCGCATTCCAGGTAATTGGGTCAATTTTTTTGAAACTTAAATAGCAGATAAAAACGGTGGCAAACACATAGATCAAAATGCCATTTAAGGCATATTTTGACCTCCATTCCATTAAAAACTCTTTGCGAATTAAAGTAGTTGTTTCTTTGATAAATGCCATGAGCAAATATAAGACATTTGGGCATTGTTTATTGCTTTTATCCAAGCAAAATCACTATTTTTGATTATTCGGCAGCAATCCGAAATTTCTGATATGTTTAAAAAATTATTAATTGCCAATAGAGGCGAAATTGCTTTACGCATTATGCGTTCGGCAAAAGAAATGGGAATTCAAACGGTAGCCGTTTATTCTGAAGCGGATCGTTTATCGCCCCATGTTCGTTATGCAGACGAAGCTGTTTTCATTGGCCCCGCTGCTTCTAATCAATCGTATTTAGTTTTTGATAAAATAATAGATGCTTGTAAACAAACAGGCGCGCAAGCCATTCATCCTGGATATGGATTTTTATCCGAAAATGCTGCATTTGCTAGAAGGGTAAAACAAGAAGGTTTAATATTAGTAGGCCCTTCGCCAGAAGCCATGGAAATTATGGGAAATAAATTATCGGCTAAAGCAGCTGCTAAAAAATACCAGATTCCAATGGTACCCGGAACCGAAGAAGCCATTCAAGATATTGCCGTTGCTAAATTAAGAGCCGAAGAAGTTGGTTTTCCTATTTTAATTAAAGCAGCTGCAGGTGGCGGTGGTAAAGGGATGCGCATTGTAGAGAACACTGCCGACTTTGAAGAGCAAATGAATTTAGCGGTAAGCGAAGCGATTTCGTCATTTGGTGATGGTGCGGTATTTATTGAAAGATATGTGAGTTCGCCACGCCATATTGAGATCCAAGTATTAGGCGACACCAAAGGAAACATTGTTCATTTATTCGAAAGAGAATGTTCTATTCAAAGAAGACATCAAAAAGTAGTAGAAGA
>JBILIO010000014.1:0-17243 GCA_044349915.1 Sphingobacteriales bacterium
AAGGAATCATAGCTTATATTTCTCCTATTTCTTTTTATAAGGTAGAAGATATTATTCCATTCGTTTTTGAAAATGGCGAAGTGCCATTAATTTTAATTCTAGATAGAATTACCGATGTGCGTAATTTTGGAGCAATTGCTAGAACTGCCGAATGTGCTGGTGTTCATGCAATCATTGTACCTATGCGCGAAAGTGCTGCCATTAGTGGCGACGCAATTAAAACATCTGCGGGTGCTTTGTTTAATATTCCTGTTTGTAGGGTTAATAACCTTAAAACGGCAGTACAATATTTACAAGAATCGGGTTTACAAGTGATTGCTTGTTCCGAAAAAAATGATCAAACTATTTATGGAATTGATTATACTATGCCAACTGCAATTGTAATGGGTTCGGAAGAAGATGGTATTTCTAACGATATTATTCGCATTGCAGATCATTACGCTAAAATTCCATTGAAGGGAGGAATTGCTTCGCTCAACGTCTCTGTTGCAACAGGAGTAATACTTTACGAAGCACTTCGTCAAAGAGGATAAATAAAAAAGCCAAACAAATGTTTGGCTTTTTTATTATTTAAAATTCGAGCAAAAAAAGATTAAATATATTTTTCTCCTTTTTTAGATTTAACATCGGCTACTATTTCTTTAATTTGTTGTTCTTTATTTTTAGGACAGATCATCAATACTTCGTCGGTATCTACCACTATAAAATCGTGTAGACCTTCTACCACAATTAATTTTTCGGGTTTGGTATTGATCATGCAATTAGCCGAATCGTACATCATTACATTGTTTGGATAAACCACTGCATTACCCACATAATCCTTATCTATAATCGTATACAACGAGCCCCAAGTTCCTAAATCTGACCAACCAAAATCGGCCGCAAACACATGCACATTATCTGCTTTTTCCATAATGCCATAATCGATAGATATACTATTGCATTGAGGGTAAATTAAGTTAATGAAATCACTTTCTTTTGGCGTATTATAATGTGCAGCACCTTCTAAAAAAGTAGTGTTTAATTCTGGTAAATAATTTGCAAATGCTTTGATAATACTTTTTGCACTCCAAACAAAAATACCCGCATTCCATAAAAAGTCGCCACTTTGAATAAATGTTTTGGCGATTTCTAAATTTGGTTTTTCGGTAAAAGTTTTCACTTTATAATGGCCATTTGTTTTGCTATTATCAACAAATTGAATATAACCATATCCTGTATCAGGTCGAGTGGGCTTGATGCCTAGGGTGATTAAAAAATCATTTTCTGATGCGGTAACTAATGCAGTTTCAATTTGCTTTACAAATTCTTGCTCATTTAAAATAATATGATCAGAAGGCGCAACTGCAATTAAAGCATCGGGATTTTTCTGATTTATTTTATGACAAGCATAGGCAATACAAGGTGCGGTATTTTTCGCAGCAGGTTCTCCTAAAATTTGATCGTCCGAAATACCAGGCAATTGTTCTTTTACTAAAGCACGATAAGATTCGTTGGTAACGATGTAAATATTCTCTTTGGGGCAAATTTTTTCGAATCGCTCAAAGGTTTGTTGAATAAGGGTTTTACCTGTTCCTAAAATATCTAAGAATTGTTTTGGATGCGAAGTTTTACTGATTGGCCAAAATCTACTTCCGATTCCGCCAGCCATAATTACTGCGTATTTATTTGTTGCTTCCATTGTTATTTAAAAATATTAAATAATTCCTTCTTTAATTAAATCATGCAAATGTATCACTCCTGTGTAATTATTCTCATGAGTAACGATAATTTGTGTGATATTATTTTTTTTCATCATTTCCATCGCATCAATTGCTAGCGAATCTGCTTCAATTGTTTTTGGATTTTTGCCCATCATTTCTTGCGCAGTTAAATGGCTGATATCTCCTTTAGACAATAGCCTTCTGAGGTCTCCATCGGTAATTATTCCTACAATTTTACCCCCATCAATTACGGCAGTCATGCCTAATCTTTTACTACTGATTTCTAAAATTACATTCGAAAAAGTGGTTGTTAATTCGACAGCCGGTTTTTCGTTATTGATAGCCAAATCTGCTACTTTCAAATATAATTTTTTACCTAATGCACCACCCGGATGATATTTTGCAAAATCGGCGCTGGTAAAAGATTTACATGCTAATAAGCAAATGGCTAAGGCATCGCCCATAGCGAGTTGTGCGGTTGTACTTGTTGTTGGAGCTAAATTATTTGGACAGGCCTCTTCTGCTATGGTCGTATCTAAAATAAAATCGGATTGTTTGGCTAAATAAGATTCGATGTTGCCAACAATAGCAATTAAAGTGTTTTTGCTTTGTTTTAAAAGCGGTATTAAAACTTTTATTTCGGGGGTATTGCCGCTCTTGGAGATGCAAATAATCACATCGTCTTGTTGAATCATACCTAGATCGCCATGAATGGCATCTGCTGCATGCATAAATAGGGCAGGTGTACCCGTCGAATTCATGGTGGCAACGATTTTATTAGCAATGATGGCGCTTTTACCAATACCGGTAATCACCACCCTGCCGCTTGCATGATAAATACTTTTTACTGCGCCATAAAACGACTCGTTAATAGCCGTTTGAAGCTTTAAAATAGCTTCAGCTTCGTTTTGCAAAGCTTTTTTAGCTATTGCAATGATTTCGTTTTGTTCTTTCAATTTATTACAAAATTATGCTGAATAATTCACAAAAATATGTTATTTTAGATTGCAATTTAAACATAAGCATAAGATGTTCATAATAGGGCAGTTAGGATGATGGAGACCAAGAAATTACTATTTGATAACCTACAGAACTTTTTCGGATTCGATAATTTTAAGGGCCAACAAGAGGCAATTATCACAAATTTACTTTCTGGCAACGATACCTTCGTAATTATGCCTACGGGCGCTGGTAAGTCTATGTGCTATCAATTGCCTGCTTTAATGTCTGATGGGGTCGCTTTGGTCATCTCTCCGCTTATTGCACTCATGAAAAACCAAGTCGATCAAATGCGTGCATTTGGAAGTAACGACAGCATTGCCCATTTCTTAAACTCTTCTTTATCAAAAGCCGATATCCTTAAAGTAAAAAGTGATGTATTGAGCGGCGATACCAAATTATTATACATTGCGCCAGAATCTTTGGCAAAACAAGAAAACCTTGACTTTTTAAAATCGGCCAATGTTTCTTTTGTGGCAATAGATGAAGCCCACTGTATTTCGGAATGGGGTCACGATTTCAGACCAGAATACCGCAAAATAAGATCTGTCATATCTCAAATTGGAGATCATGTTCCCATGATTGCATTAACCGCAACGGCTACACCAAAAGTGCAGCAAGACATCATGAAGAATTTGCAAATGCAAAATGCGACTTTATTTAAATCTTCTTTTAACAGAACTAATTTGTATTACGAAATTAGACCTAAAAAAGAAGTCGCTAAAGAAATCATTAAATTTATTAAACTCAATACTGGTAAATCTGGTATCATTTATTGTTTGAGTAGAAAAAAAGTAGAAGAAATTGCCGAAGCACTCAATTTAAATGGTATTAAAGCCATACCATACCACGCTGGCCTAGAAGCCAAAGAGCGCGCACAATCGCAAGATGCCTTCTTAATGGAAGATGTAGACGTGGTAGTAGCAACCATTGCTTTTGGTATGGGAATCGATAAACCCAATGTTCGTTTTGTTATTCACCACGATATGCCCAAAAGTTTGGAAGGCTATTACCAAGAAACAGGTAGGGCTGGAAGAGATGGAGGCGAAGGTCAATGCGTTGCTTTTTATGCAGAAAGTGATATCATCAAATTGGCTAAATTCATGAAAGACAAACCAGTTGCTGAAAAAGAAATTGGTACGCAAATTTTAAATGAAGTAGTTGATTATGCAGAGTCTTCGGCCTGCAGACGCAAGCAGATATTGTATTATTTTGGCGAAACTTTTAACGAAGATGCTTGTAATAAAATGTGTGATAATTGTAGGTATCCAAAAGATAAATTTCAAGCGAAAGAATTTTTAATCACCACATTAAAAGCAGTTAAAGAGCTCAACGAAAAATTCAACAGCGATTATGTGATTGATATTTTATTGGCTGCCGAAAATAAAACCATTCACGATTTTGAACACGATAAATTAAGCAGTTATGGCGCTGGCAAAACGGAGTCTAAAAAGCTTTGGGAATCAGTCATCAGACAAGCTTTATTAGCCGGATATTTACAAAAAGATATTGAGCATTATGGCTTATTAAAAGTAACCAAAAATGGCGCTACTTTTATGGAGCATCCGACCGATATCTTGTTTACTTTAAACCGCGATTTCGAAACCGATGTAGACGCAGACGACGAAGCAGGCGCAGGCGTTGCAGCAAGTGATGCGGTATTATTCGGCATGTTAAAAGAGCTTTGCAAACAAATTGGTAAGAAAAATAATGTGCCACCTTTTGTGGTATTTCAAGAGCCTTCTTTACAAGAAAGGGCTACGCATTATCCAATTACTATCGAAGAGATTAAACAAATTGCTGGCGTTGGAAATGGTAAAGCGGCTAAATTTGGTGCACCATTTGTGGACATGATTAAAAAGTATGTCGAAGAAAACGACATTGATCGCCCGATGGATATGGTGGTAAAAACCGCAGCCAATAAATCTGCAATAAAAGTAGCCATCATTCAAAACATAGATCGTAAAATTCCACTCGACGATATTGCCAAAGCCAAGGGTTTTACCATGGAACAAATGATGACCGAAATAGAAACCATTGTTTCTTCTGGAACAAAATTAAATTTGAATTATTATATCGATGAGCTCATCGACGAAGATCGACAAGATGAGGTGTTTGATTATTTCAGACAGGCCGACTCAGATTCAATAGATTCGGCACTTTCGGACTTAGGCGAAGAAGATTATACCCGCGAAGAAATTCAATTAATGCGTATTAAATTTATGTCAGAACTGGGCAATTAAGCTCTTAATTATATTCTCATGATTCAGCAATTACCAAAAATCAAACACTTAAATGCGAATAATTTTTTCTTAATGGCTGGCCCATGCGCAATTGAAGGCGAAGATATTGCCATGCGTATTGCCGAAAAAATTATTACCATTACCGATAAATACCAAATCCCTTTTATTTTTAAAGGTTCTTATAGAAAAGCCAATCGCTCAAGAATTGATTCTTTTACGGGTATTGGTGATGAAAAAGCATTAAAGATTTTAGAAAAAATTGGCCAAACTTTTAATGTGCCAACGGTTACAGATATTCACGAAAGCACCGAAGCGGCAATGGCTGCAGCCTATGTAGACATTTTGCAAATCCCTGCATTTTTATGTCGTCAAACAGATTTATTAATTGCAGCTGCAAAAACTGGCAAGTTTGTCAATGTTAAAAAAGGACAATTTTTATCTGGCAATTCTATGAAACATGCCATTAGCAAATTGCAAGATTCAGGAAATCATCACATCATGTTAACCGATAGGGGTAATACTTTTGGTTACCAAGATCTCATTGTTGATTACCGTAACATTACAGAAATGAAAGCATTTGGTGTGCCGGTTATTATGGATTGTACGCATTCCTTGCAAAGGCCGAATCAAGAAAGTGGTGTTACTGGCGGTAATCCAGCTTTAATCGAAACCATTGCAAAGGCAGCAATAGCGGTAGGTGCAGACGGTTTGTTTATTGAAACGCACCCCGATCCTGCAAATGCAAAATCGGATGGTGCGAATATGTTACATCTCGATAACTTAGCCGATTTAATGGAAAAGTTGGTTCGAATTAGAGCAGCAATTATTTAAAATTAAACGCGATAAAAATCTGCTTTCCAGTTTTTTATTTTTGACTTAATTTGTTTTTCTTTTAAATTATTTTCGATCGCATCTTTTATTAATTCAAGGAACTCTTCGTCTGATGCAAAACGCAATCCGATAATTTGTCTGATCGTTAATGCGCTCGGCAATGGCTTACCAGTCATCATGAAATGGCGCATGTTCTCTTCTGCTCTAATGGCTCTGTCTTGTGCTCTTAAAGCAAATGACCTACCAAAGTAAGCCGATAACATTACACATAAAAATAACAATACAATTAAGCTGGCAGCGTAGCAATTTCCATTTTCACAAGATTGGCTTAAATTAATACATGAGCCTACTAAACCAGCTAGCAGCATTGGGTATAATACTTTGTGGTAGCCTGTTACTAATCGGCCATGGGTTTTAAAATTTTGTGTTTTCATATGTTATTTTGCTATTATTTTAATTTCAGTTCTTCTATTGGTTGCACGACCTTGTTCTGTGTTGTTGCTTTCTATAGGTTGCGATTTACCGTAACCTTTATAAACCAATTGCTGGCTTGAAACACCTAATTTTAGTAGGTAATCGAAAACAGATTTAGCACGATTGCTCGACAATAATACATTTGTTTTATCATCTCCAATGTAATCGGTATGACCTCCAATTTCAATTTTTATTTGTTGGTTGCCAATTAAAAATTCGCTGAGCTTGAGGAGTTCATACTTTGATTCATTTTTCAATTGAAAACTATTGCTTTCGAAAAATATATTTTTCAAAGCTACTTTTTCACCAATTGCAATTGGATCGAGAGGTATCGATAAATTAAACGGTTCTATATTGTTTTTGTTTGACAAAATAAATTGTCCCGAATAAAATAAATAACCATCCTTGCTCACATTTAGCGCATACGTTTTACCTTCGGGCAAACTCGCTAAAAACTCTCCTGAGCTTGCATTACAGACTGATTGGTAAACGGTATCAAAATTTTGCAAGCCAATTATTTCGACTTGGGCTGCTAATACTTCTTTTGTTTGGTTATCGTATACGGTACCTTTTACATAGGTCACTTTCTCGGGTCTTCCGGCTTCGTATAACTCAAAAGAATATAAATCCAGACCACCGTATCCTTTTAAATTATCAGAAGCAAAATAAGCTTGTTTACCATCATTACTAATAAATAAACTACTTTCTTCTTTCGGTGTATTTATTGGGTAACCTAAATTATTTGGTTTTTGCCAAAGACCATTGATTGCTTTCTTGCTAAAAAAAATATCTTTTTCTCCAAAGCCAGGCCATCCATCCGAACAAAAATAAAGTGTTTGATTATCGGCATGAATAAAAGGTGAAAACTCTTCGCCAGCTGTATTGATATTAGGGCCTAGGTTTAGAGGCGTCGACCATTTGCCAGCACCTGTATAAGTGGATTTATAAATATCATAACTTCCATAGCCACCTTTGCGGTCACTGACAAAATAAAGTGTTTTTCCGTCGGCAGAAATAGTTGGTTGCGATTCCCAATATTGACTATTAATGGGCGTGCCTAAATTTTGCGGACTCGACCATTTGTCGCCAACTTTTTTAGCATAATAAATATCACATTTGCCTAAGCCATCGGCTCTGCCGCAACCTGCAAAAAATAAATATTGCCCATCCGGGGAGATGCATTGCGCACCTTCGTTACCGGGTGTGTTAATGGCGCTGCTTAAAGGCAGAGAAGGGTTCCAGCTGTCTTCGTTTTTTTGGGCAATAAAAAAATCTTCTGTATTTGCCCTGCGTGTAAAAATGATGGTTTGATCGTCTGCAGTAATTGCGGGTAAATATTCTTGGTATTGCGTATTGATGCTTGGTCCTAAATTAATGGGATCGTATGGCACTGGTTGCTGAACCGCTTCTATACTAAATTCACAATCTCTTAAATATTTTGCCAATGCTTTTTTTCGATTATCGGATAAATCGGGTGTGCTTGCATAAATTTGAAAAAGAGGATAAGCAGAATCGTAATTGGCTTGAAAGGCATAGCATTCTGCTAAAGAAAAATTTATATTTTTAAAGGTATTGGGTTGCTCAATTACTTTAAGGTAGCTGGTTTTGGCTTCTTCATACCTACCTAACACTTTTAAAATATCGCCCATGCGGTAATGCGCCTCCAAAAAATTAGGGTCAATACTAAGGGCAATTTGCAAGTCTTTTAAAGCAGTATTATACAGTTTCTGGCCTAAATAAACCGTTGATCTTTCGTATGCACCAATTGCACGGGTATTGCTGCTGGTATATTTTTCTTGTGCAAACAAACTGCTTTGTACAAAAAATAAAATAAGCAAAAGGATTTTTTTCATAGGTGATAAAATTAAAGATACTATTTTATCTCGAATGGGGAATAAGCGATTAGGGGATGTTCAAAAATTTATGGGTTTGCAAAGAAATTTCCCATTGTGGGTTTTTCATTACATATTCAATGATTTTAGGCGTCATTTCTTTTGATTTACTCCATTCAGGTTGTAAATATAATTTACATGTTTTATTTACTTGAGCGGCAAACTTTTCGGCCCATTCAAAATCGGATTGATTAAAAACAATCACTTTTAATTCGCCCGCTACAGGCATGATACCTTGCATAGGCTCTTTGAATTTTTTTGGTGATAAACAAATCCAATCAAAATTTCCTGATAATGGATAAGCGCCAGATGTTTCTAAAAATATTTGAATTCCATTTGCTTTTAAAGCAGCTGTTAATGGTGTTAAATTATATAATAAGGGTTCGCCTCCAGTAATAACCACAGCCTTTGAGGGGTGCTGTAATGCTTGGTCTACTATTGTTTGAATAGGAGTGAGTGGATGAATAGAAGCATCCCACGATTCTTTTACATCGCACCAATGACAGCCCACATCGCAGCCACCTAATCGAATAAAATAAGCAGCTTTACCCGAATGATATCCTTCGCCCTGAATGGTGTAAAAAGATTCCATTACAGGTAATAAAGAGCCGTCTTCGGGAATGTTATTTTGCATTTTTTTTATTGATAATATTCTTTTTTAGCTGCCGATAAAGTATTCTTCAAAAGTGATACAATAGTCATCAGTCCTACACCGCCTGGAACAGGGGTAATATATGATGCTTTTGTTTTCACTTGTTCGAAGTCGACATCGCCAAATAATTTGTATCCGGATTTTGTTTCGGTTGAATTTTCTCTGTTCATCCCTACATCGATAATTACAGCGCCATCTTTTACCATGTCTGCTGTTAAAAAGTTTTTCTTGCCAATGGCAACAATTACAATATCTGCATCGAGTGTATATTTTTTAATATCTGGTGTTTTGCTATGACACAAGGTAACCGTGCAATTAGCTTGCTCTGCATTTAAAGACATTAAAATACTCATTGGCGAACCTACAATTTGACTGCGGCCTATTACTACACAATGTTTTCCAGCCGTTGGTATTTCGTATCGCTCCAATAGCATCATAATGCCATTTGGTGTTGCAGAAATAAAACAGGGTAGATTTTTATTCATTCTGCCAATATTGATTGGATGAAATCCGTCTACATCTTTTTTATGATCTATCGTTTCTACTACTTTTGCAACAGAAATATGAGCAGGCAAGGGGAGTTGAACAATTAATCCGTCAATGCTTTCGTCTTGATTTATTTCTTTAATTTTTGCTAATAAAAAATCTTCTGTAATTGTTGCATCGTATCTAATGATACTCGAGTCGAATCCAACCTCTTTGCAATTTTTTTCTTTGCTATTGACATAGGTTTCACTTGCGCCATCGTTACCAACAAGTATAGCGACTAAATTTGGTGCTCTCATACCCGAAGCCCTCATTTGCGCTACTTCTGCTGCAATTTCTAATTTAATTGCTGTTGCTATTTTTTTGCCGTCAAGTAATTCCATTTTATTAATTAGTCTAGTTTTAATACAGCCATAAAAGCAGATTGTGGAATTTCTACATTACCAACTTGGCGCATTCTTTTCTTTCCTTCTTTTTGTTTTTCTAATAGTTTTCTTTTACGAGAAATATCACCACCATAACATTTTGCAGTTACATCTTTACGTAATGCTTTTACAGTTTCTCTTGCAATAATTTTTGCACCAATAGAAGCTTGAATAATAATTTCAAATTGTTGACGCGGAATGAGTTCTTTTAATTTTTCACAAATCTTTTTTCCAAAATCGAAAGAGTTACTTCTGTGAATTAAGCTAGACAAGGCATCTACAGGCTCGCTGTTTAAACGAATATCCATTTTTACTAAGTCCGATTTACGATAACCAATTTGATGGTAATCAAAAGAAGCATATCCTTTAGAAATAGTTTTTAATCTGTCGTAAAAATCAAACACGATTTCGCCCATCGGCATTTCAAAAATTAATTCTACTCTTTCTGATGTTAAATAAGATTGATTAACAATGAATCCACGTTTGTTAATACAAAGCGACATTACAGGTCCTACAAATTCAGATTTGGTAATGATGGTAGCTTTGATATAAGGTTCTTCTACCGAATCTAATTTACTTGGATCGGGTAAATCGGATGGATTATTTACTTGAAATTCATCTCCTTTAGTGCTGTATGCTATATAAGAAACGTTAGGGACTGTAGTAATAACAGTCATGTTGAATTCTCTTTCTAAACGTTCTTGAATAATTTCCATGTGCAACATACCCAAGAAACCACACCTAAAGCCAAAACCCAATGCGGCCGATGATTCTGGCTCAAACACTAAAGAGGCATCGTTTAATTGTAATTTAAACATGGCTTCTCTTAGTTCTTCGAAATCATCTGTTTCTACCGGAAAAATTCCAGCAAATACCATTGGCTTTACATCTTCAAAACCTTGAATAGCTTCGCCTGGATTAGCAACATGTGTAATGGTATCGCCCACTTTTACTTCACGCGCTTCTTTAATTCCTGAAATAATATAACCTACATCTCCAGTAGATAATTTGGCGCGGGGTTCTTGATTTAATTTTAATACACCAACTTCATCTGCATTGTATTCGCTACCTGTTGCGACAAATTTTACTTTATCACCTTTTTTAATTTCTCCATTAACAACTTTGAAATAAGCAATAATTCCTCTGAAAGAATTAAATACAGAATCGAAAATTAATGCTTGTAATGGTAAAGTCGCATCCCCAACAGGTGCAGGTATTCTAGCCACTACGGCTTCTAAAATTTTATCAACGCCTAAACCAGTTTTACCAGATGCAGGAATAATATCATCTCTATCGCAACCGATTAAATCAACGATTTGATCTTTTACTTCTTCTGGCATTGCACCAGGTAAATCCATCTTATTTAAAATAGGAATGATGGTTAAATCATTTTCTAAGGCTAAGTATAAATTAGAAATTGTTTGCGCTTGAATTCCTTGTGATGCATCGACAATTAAAAGAGCACCTTCGCATGCCGCAATAGATCTAGACACTTCGTAAGAAAAATCTACGTGCCCAGGTGTATCAATTAAATTAAAAACATATTGCTCTCCATTTAAATGATAATTCATTTGAATTGCATGACTTTTAATAGTGATACCTCTTTCGCGTTCCAAATCCATATTGTCAAGCAATTGTGCTTGCGCATCTCTTTTGGAAATGGTTTCGGTAAATTCTAAAAGTCGATCGGCCAAAGTACTTTTACCATGGTCGATGTGTGCGATAATACAAAAGTTTCTAATATTTTTCATTCAGCCGCAAAGATAGGATATTTTGCCAATCGGAAGGGCTTGGTCGCTTAAAAAAAGGCGCGATTGGCTTTTTCCGGTTGTTGCATTTGGGAGCAATTTTCAGCCTTGATTAAACAAAAAAAGCCTGCAAAATGCAAGCTTTGATTTTTGTGTCGGGGCGGCAAGATTCGAACTTGCGACCTCCTGGTCCCAAACCAGGCGCGATGACCGGACTACGCTACGCCCCGAACTGTTATTTAAGGATGCAAATGTAAGAAAATTTATGGTGGACGCAATTCTTTTTTCAAATAAGTGCTTAGGGTTTGATTTTCAAGGAGCTGTATTTTTTGCAGCTGTGCTGCTCTCGCTTTCAACAGCTCCGCTGTTTTCGCTGCGCTCGTTTTTAGCAGCTGCGCTGCTACACAATCGTCTACGCCGATTGTGTAATCTGCTTTGCAGATTAATGCAGCTTCGCTGCGGGTGTTTGTCTTTCTTCGCTTTTTTTAATTCCTTGAGTTTTTTTGCAGCTGCGCTGCTCTCGCTCCGCTGTTTTCGGGATTAGCTTCGCTGATCCTCTTCCCAACAGCTTCGCTGTTTTCGGGATTAGCTCACTGCGTTCGCTGATCCCTTGGGCACCTTTGGTGGATCAAGCTTTAAGCCCAAGCTGCTTTGCAGCTTGGGGGCTTTTTGTTTAAAAAAAACCTTTTGAAACTATCGTTTCAAGATTTTTTTTAAAAAACAAAAAGCCCAATTCTTTCAGAATTGGGCTTAAAGCTTGCGGTGAGAGAGGGATTCGAACCCTCGGTACAGTTACCCGTACGACAGTTTAGCAAACTGTTCCTTTCGGCCTCTCAGGCATCTCACCGGCGGGTTGCAAATATAGTATTTCCGATACGACCTCCAACAAGACTGTTAGCGAACAAAAAATACTACATAAAATAAAAAAACCTTCCGTATGGGAAGGTTTTGTACTAATTGTAGTCCGGATAGGATTCGAACCTATGACCTACGGTTTAGAAAACCGTTGCTCTATCCAGCTGAGCTACCGAACCAATTAACGGACGCAAATAACGGAAAAATTAATGAGTTTTAGCTAAAAAAAATAAAAAAATATGCTTTTAGCCTTCAAAACTGCACTTTTCATTAGGAATATTACAGACTGTCTTGAAATAGCATAAAATGCAAATGAGCCACAAAAAATTATTGTTACTGTTTTGTTAATAAACTTCTTTCAAAACCGCTTTTTTTGGCACTAAAATTGTTTATATTTGAGTTTTGGTCAAAATTTAAACCTATGAAGAGCATACTTCGAATTCTTTTATTGCTGAGCATTTTCATCACTGCAAATGTAAATACATTACAAGCATCCCATTTGTTAGGTGGAGAAATTACTTGGAAATGCGTTAATGTTGGTGGTATTCAAAAATATAAATTTACGGTTGTAGTTTACCGTGATTGTACGGGCTGTGTTGGTTGCTTAGGGGCAACAGACGAATTAAAAGTTTGGAACATGAATGGGGTGCTGAATGCTACTAAAAATGTTGGCTTACTCAATGCACCAACCGCTAACAATCAATCTATAAAATTAACGCGTGTTTCTCAAAAAGATATTTCACCAACTTGTTCTTATCCAACAACCGATCCGCTTAATTGTGCTAATGGAGAAAAAGGTGCTGTAGAAAAACATACATATGAAACTGGTATCATTGATTTTGATGGTATTGCTCCTCCAACAGACGCCAATACACCTATTCGTTTTACATGGGATCAATTTGCAAGAAATCCATCAGATAATATTATAGGCGGCGCTATGGTTTTAATTACCAATATGTATCCTTTTTATCCAAATGGATCAACCTCTGCAAAGCCTATTTCATCATGCTTTGATAACGCACCAACATTTACGGAGTCACCGGCTTCCTTACTTTATACATCTGGACAAGATTTTATATTCAACAATAATGCAATCGATTTAGACTTAGATAATTTATATTACGACTTAGACGATCCCATTGTTGATCTTGGTCTAAATCCTAATGTTAAACAAGATCCAGCAGAAATTTGGTTGAACTATGATGTGTACAATAAAAATAATCCGTTTGCTTTATCATCAAGTCAGTATTCTTATAACCATGCTACTGGAGAGTTTAAATTTAAGCCGCTTACGGCAGGTGCTTTTTGTTCGGTAATTAAGGTTTCATCTTATAAATGTGATCAAAAGGTTTCAGAAGTTTTCAGAGATTTTCAAGTGGTAATTCTTGTACCAAATGCAAATCAAAATACCAATCGTTTTCCTACTGTTTACCCGCCATTTGCTGGAGGTAAATCTAATTACGTAGAAATCACTGCTGGTAATACCTTACGCATACCGATTGTTATTAGAGACTCTTTAGCTGGTGCAGGTGCGGGCTTGAGTCCACAAAGTATAGATCTAACCGTAAATGGAATCGCGATGGGCTCACTAAATGCAGACACGCTTTTAGGTTGTCCATTTCCACCATGTGCCATGCTTTCTAGAAAGAAAAATAGTTTTACATACAACCTAACAGACAATGTTAAGCCGGTGCCGATTCAAAATGTTCCAGGTGAAATTTTTGGTTATGGTTATAATTTTGGTGCACAATTCAACGATACGGTTTGGTTATATTGGCCAACTAAATGTTCTAACTTAGACAAGGCAGATAATTGTAATGGACTCGAATCTAGTTTATATAATTTTGTTGTATCTGCTAAAGATAATTTTTGTAGAGTACCTGCAAAAACCATCAGAACTTTTGCGGTAAATATTTTACCACCTAATTTTTATTTATCTCCACCAATTAAATGTATTACCTATAACCAAGAAACTAAAAATGTATTTTTATCTTGGGGTATTTCACCAGGAGATACCAATACATTTGTGCGTTACGAATTGTATAGAGATAACATCAAAATCTATTCTACAACGAATAGAAAGCAATATGATTATATTGATTTTAATCCACCAAATGGAGATACCTCGGAGTATTATGTACGCGCAGTAAATTTATGTGGGGTAGACGATGAAGTTTATCCAGTTCGTCCAATGAGGTTGACTGCAAATTTTGCAAGAAGTAATCAAGCAAGGTTGGTTTGGAATGGCATCCGCTCTTTCAAATTCTCATCAAACAAAGGGTATACTGTATATAGAAGTGAAACCATTAGCCCTTATACTTGGGTGCCTATTGTAGATGGTGATGGAGATACTACCAATACTTCCGCAATCGATAATTATAATTTATGTAGCGATACTACTTATTACAAAGTAGAAAGTTACGATACGATTCGTTGTAATTCTGTGTCAACTATTGATACTATTTTCCACCAGAAAATTACTGCAGCATTTCGTTATGATACAGTATGTTTAGGAACACCAACCCAGTTTTACTTAGATACTTTATACGGCGGTATTCCACCATATACAACAGTAAGGTGGTTAGGCTACGAAGGATTTGCAGCTGGTAACAACGATACGGTAAGCTATACTTATCCAAGTCCTGGCGTTAAGAAATTTACATTTACCGTAATAGATTCTAAAGGTTGCCGAATTGATATTTCAGATTCTGTTTTAGTTTGGCCATTACCAGATGTTAAATTAGTGCACGACTCGGCTTGTCCAGGTTCAATTATTAATTTAACCGCATTGGTCAGTCCAACCACGCCACATATAAAATTTTATGAATGGACTGGCGATAATGGATTAATGACATTAACCTATGATTCATTAAATTTAATTAATCCAACTAAATGGATTTTCTCATCTGATGGTGGCGGTGGTTTAGGTCGTGGAAAATTCGGAATTCAACTAAGGGTAATTGATGTGAATGGTTGCGAAACTATTTTAAAAGATACCATCGAAACAGGAGAACCCTACGTAGAAATTTTGGGCGATACCAGTATGTGTGTTTCGCAAGAAGATACCATTAAAATAAAACCATTCTTTTTAACCTTACCTTTTAATACCATTCAATGGTATGATAACGCAACGGGCTCTTTACTATACCAAGGTGGTTACGAAATGCCAGCTACAAAATTAGCAGGTCGTAGGTATGTAGATTTACGCGTAGACATAGAAGATGCAAAAGGTTGTTCTGGTACGGGTAGAAAATCATTTAAACTTTCTCCAGCAGTTAAATTCAATCCAGATTCGGTTTGTATTGGAGATCCAGTAGATTTTACTTTAAAATTTGCCCCAAATTCGGATACCAATAGTTTTACTTATTTGTGGGAATTAGATGCAAATACGATTTCAACAGATCGTTTCCCAATTCACACTTATAATTTTGCAGGTCCTAAAACAGTAATTATAACCGTTTCTGATCCTGTGAATGGTTGTAATACGGTAATTAGAAAAGATATAACTGTTCGTCCTCCAATGGATTATGATATTGTTATCAATACTAAGTGCGCTGGAGAACCAATCATCATGTTCCCTACTATTTTCTCTGGTGTGGATACTGCTTGGGAATGGACTATTAATGAATACCCAGATGTAATTCCAAATAACACTTTGAATTTTAATACAAAAACCGTGAATTATGTTTTCCCTCCAGGAGATGGTTATTATAGAATTCAATTAAAAATCAATGATAAAAATACAGGATGTTGGACTAAAAAAGACACCATTATTAAACTGTTTAACCAACCCGACATCGATTTCTGGGTAGATTCTTTGAATTGCAAAGGCAAATTCACACAATTTATCTCTAGTGTAACCGGTAGTATAAATGGGGGAAATAACTTTAGGTATGTTTGGTCTGGAGATGATAATTTATCGGATTCGGTAGCATTCCCAGTCCATTTCTATGCAAATGGGTCTATTTATTATTTAGTTACTTTATCTGTTATTAACGATTCAAATTGTATCGTAAGTAAAACTAAAAATGTAAGAGTTTGCGACGATAACAGCACAACAGTTGAAGTACCTGAAATATTTAGTCCAGGCAGCCAAGACAATGCCACTTTAAGTGTATTCTATACCAATGTTGATAAATTTGAAATCAGAATTTTCAATAGATGGGGTATTGAGGTGTTTAAATCTGACGATCCAAAATTTGCATGGGATGGAAAAGATACCACCGGCGAATTGGTGTTGCCAGGGGCATATGTATATATAGTAAACGCCTCTGGTTTAGGTAGAAAAAACTTATTAGTAAAAGGCACCATTGCCGTTAAACGTTAGTAAAAAATAAAATAATATAATATTGGCATCGTATTTGTATTATACGATTTATCAAAAAAACAATTTTTATGAAAAAAATTATTTACCTCTTTTCATTAGTCATCATCCTTTTCTCTGGAACAGCCAAAGCTTCGCATTGTGTGGGTTATGACATGACTTTAATTTCTTTAGGAAATGACTTATATAAATTTAGGTTAGTTGGATATAGAGATGTAACGGGTATTTCTTTAGCTAATTCGTATAACTTTGGTATTTTTAAGAATTCGGATAATAGTGCAGCTCCCACACCAACTATGGTTGTGAATAAAATTTCACAAGTGGCCATTGCCTATGATGCAAAAGATTGTCCGCCTCCGGGAGCCGATTTAAAAATAGAAAAGTGGACCTACGAATCTGCAGCCATAAACTTGTCAGCATTTAATTCAGGTACTGGATATTATGTTTCAAGTGGAGAGTGTTGCAGAAACCCCGGCGTAAAAAATGTGATCAATTCTGGAGGCGCTGGAATTGTTTTTACCATGGATTTTCCTAGATTAAATTCTACGGCTCCTACTCGTTTTAATTCTTCGCCTGAGTTTAGAAAAGCGCCACTCGCGTTCTTTTGCGTG
>JBILIO010000015.1:0-17120 GCA_044349915.1 Sphingobacteriales bacterium
TAATTCAGGTGGTTCTGGTGGCCCGCATTTACACTTTGAAATTAGAGACGAAAAAACCGAAGAGACTATTAATCCATTGCTTTTTGGATTTGAGGTAGCAGATAAAGTTGCTCCAATTATTCAGGCCATTCATGTTTATCCTTTAAACGAAAATAGCGCCATTAATCAACAGAAACAAAAAATAAGATTTGCTACAGCCGGCAATAAAAATAATTATACCATCAATAATAATCAAATCATTGAGGCATGGGGAAACATTGGTATTGGTATTGAATGTATCGACTACCAGTCTAATTCATCGAATCAAAATGGTGTATATTCAATAGAATTAAAACGAAATGGCGAACGAATTTATTTTTCTAAAATGGAGCGCTTTAGTTTTAAAGATACTAAAGGCATTAATTCTCATTGTGATTATAAAGAAAGAAACAATACGGGTAGATGGGTGCAAAAAAGTTTTGTAGATGCAGGAAATCCATTAACCATCTATAGAGACCTGCAAGACAGAGGCCGCATTGCGCTTGAGCCTGGGGATATATACAATATGGAATATATTGTAACCGACGCAAATGGCAATGTGACCAATTTAAAATTTACCATAAATTGTGCGGCAAATAATCCATACAATTTTAATTTTAGTAGCAATAAACCAGCGCTCGATTTATTCCCTTTTAATATTCAAAATACATTAGAAAGAGCAAATGTTAAATTTACATTCAAGCCAAATACTTTCTTCGATACTACTTTTGTGAATTACGAAAATAGCAAAGCACCCTTTTCTGGATTTTCAACTATTCATACCATCGGAAATAAAAATATTGCCCTAAACGATTTCTTTGATATTGCCATCAAACCCGAAAAACCAATGACTGATTTTCAAAAATCAAAAGCCATTATTTTTCAAACTTACAGAGGAGCTGTTGGTGGCTTTTACGACAATGGTGTGGTAAAAGGCAGAAGTAAAATTATTGGTGGTTTTTATATTGTTGCAGACTCCATTGCTCCTAGCATCAAACCTGTTAATATAGCTAATGGCATACATCTAAAAGGCAGTTCTATTATTTGTCGCATTAGTGATAATTTATCGGGCATCAAAAGCTACAATGCTTATATAGATGATCAATGGGTGCTTATGAATTATGATCAAAAATCGGCTACCTTAAAATATTATCTTGATGAAAAATGTCCAAAAGGAAAACATGTTTTTAGAATAGTTGTTATAGATCAGAAAGACAATAAAAATCAATATTTAGCCACTTTCTACAAATAAAAAAATGAGTAAATTAACTATTGGAAAAAAAGCGCCAAAATTTAAAGGCCTAGACCAAAATGGTAAAACCATTCAATTAGCAGATTTCGAAGGTCAAACTTTAGTTATTTATTTTTATCCAAAAGACAATACACCTGGCTGCACCACACAAGCATGTGATATCAGAGACAATTACAAAGCATTAAGCAAAAAAAAGATAGCCATTATAGGCGTTAGCTGCGATGATGAAAAATCTCACAATAAATTTATTGATAAATTCGAATTACCATTTCCTTTAATTGCCGATACCGAACAAAAAATGGTTAGCCAATTTGGGGTTTGGGTAGAAAAGAGCATGTATGGTAGAAGCTATATGGGCATTGCTAGAACTACCTTTATCATCGATGCCAAAGGCATCATCAGCCATATTATTGAAAAAGTGGATACCAAAAACCACACAGCACAAATTTTAGCTGCATTAGCATAAAAACCACATTCTTCTTTAATTTTTCCTAATTCATATAAATGTGTAGAATTTCTCTGCTTTTGGGGAAAATTCCAGCTACTCCAATCTTGTCGACTTGCTTTATTTCTCTACCTTTGACACAATATAAATCATAGCATTATGTCAAGTATTTCAGAATTAGAAAAAATTGCTTCTCAAGTTAGAAGAGACATTGTAAGAATGGTACATGGTTGCCAATCTGGACACCCAGGTGGATCTTTGGGTTGTGCAGATTTTATAACCGCATTGTATTTTCATCAAATGAAACACGATGTCAATTTTTCGATGGATGGTAAAAACGAAGACCTATTCTTTTTATCAAACGGACATATTTCTCCTGTATGGTATTCGGTACTTGCAAGAGCTGGTTATTTTCCAGTTGCAGAATTGGCAAGCTTCAGAAAATTAAACACTAGGCTGCAAGGTCATCCTACCACTGCAGAACATTTGCCTGGCATAAGAATGGCATCGGGCTCCTTAGGCCAGGGCTTATCTGTTGCATTAGGCGCAGCCGAAACTAAAAAATTAAACAACGACAACTCCATCGTATATACACTTCATGGTGATGGCGAATTACAAGAAGGTCAAATTTGGGAAGCGGCGATGTATGCTGCTCACCACAAAATGGATCGTGTAATTGCTACCATTGATTATAACGGCCAACAAATTGATGGCTCTACCGAACAAGTATTAAGCCTTGGTAATTTAACAGCTAAATGGGAAGCATTTGGCTGGGAAGTATTACATACCAACGGTAATAACATGCAAGAGCTTACCGATTGTTTGGCATTAGCAAAATCTAAAACTGGTGCAGGCAAACCAATTGTTATTATTATGAAAACAGAGATGGGCGCAGGTGTAGACTTTATGATGGGCTCACATAAATGGCATGGCGTTGCACCAAACGACGAACAATTAGCAGCCGCTTTAGCGCAATTAACAGAAACTTTAAAAGATTATTAATTAAGTGCAACAGTCAGCCTATTATTTGAAAAGCAAATTACTATGCAATTTATTTTGTGTAGCAATTTGCTTTTTAGTTTCAGGAAACCTTGGCTTTGCACAAACAAAAAAAATACCCACTCGATTATTATTTATACTCGATGCTTCTGGTAGTATGGCGGGCAAATGGCAAGAGGGAAATAGAATGGATGCCGCTAAAGCAATCATTACTCATATGGCCGATAGTTTAGCCAAAGAAAATATTTCTTTTGCTTTAAGAATTTTTGGACATCAATCCGAAAAAGTGGCCTTAGATTGTAAAGACACGGAGTTGGAATTGCCCTTTGCAAAAAGCACTGCAGCTAATCTTAGCACCACGCTAGCGAATATCAATCCAAAAGGCTATTCGCCCATTGCTTTGTCTTTAGAACAAGCCGTAAACGATTTTACATTAACTAAATACGAGTGCAAAAATGTGATTGTATTAATTACAGATGGTTTTGAAAATTGCGAAGGCGAAGCTTGTTTAGCTGCAGAAAAATTACAAGCGGCAGGTATTTTTTTTAGACCTTATATTATTGGATTAGGTTTAAATGCTGAATCTAAAATAAAGTTCGATTGCGTTGGGCAAGTATTTGAAGCCAACGAAAGCGCAAAAAATTTCAAAGAGCAAATTAGTGAGGTGGTCATTTCTACCATTTTGAATCCTACTAGCTTGCAAGTAAATTTATTAAACGAAGCGGAAAAACCTATTGAGACCAATGTCAACATGACATTTTATGATCAGGAGAACAAAGGGATTAAGTACAATATTATTCATACTTTAAATGCGGCAAGCAATCCAGATACTTTATTTGTTGACCCTCAAAAAAAATACGATTTAAAAATTCACACAATACCTGCAAAAGAAATTAACAATATCGAATTAATACCGGGTAAACATACGATTGCTGCTACAACAGCTGGACAGGGTTCTTTAAAAATAAACATGGCAGGCACTAGCAAATACAAGAATTTGCAAGCCATTGTCAAACAAAAAAATCAAATAATAAATATTCAAAACATCAATACTACGCAAAATTATTTAACAGGTATTTACAGTGTTGAAATTTTAACTTGTCCTAAAATCTTAATGCCTGAAGTAAATATTATTCAATCGCAACAAAACATTATCAATATTCCTGCTGCCGGATCTTTACAAATTGTAAAAGCGCAACCAGGCTATCTTTCTATATTTAAAAGAGAACAAAATAGTTTAATACAGGTGGCTATTTTACCAGTAGGCACAAACAAACAAAGCATACAATTGCAACCTGGAAATTACGAAATGAGTTACCGAGCAAAAAATGCTATAAGCAATAAATCAACTGTACAGAAAAAATTTACAATTGTTTCTGGCATTGCAACAACTACTAATTTTTAAATGAACAAACTGCTATTAAACCGCTTCGTTTTACTATTAGTAATACTTCAAAGTATTGCCAGTATTGGATTTGCACAAAGCAAGCCAAATAGCAATATAAAAACAAGAATACTTTTCATGATGGATGCATCTGGAAGTATGACCAATAATTGGAGCACTTCGAATAGGTTTAAAATTTCAAAAACGGTTATTGCTGCTATGGCAGATAGTCTACAAAAAAATCCAAATATCGGAATGGGCTTGCGTGTTTTTGGTAGTATGTCTGCACTAAGCTTACACGATTGCAAAGATTCTCGCTTAGAAACACCTATCAGACCAAACAATGCCAACAACATCAAACTTAAATTAAACAGCTTACAAGCCAAAGGCATTACTCCTATTGCCTATGCTTTAGAGCAATGCGCAAATGATTTTATAGGGAGCAACGAAAAATGTAGAAATATTGTGATTCTTATTACAGATGGTATAGAATCTTGCGAAGGAAACGCTTGCGAAATCTCCAAAAAACTACAACAAAAAGGAATTATTTTACAACCATTTATTATTGGTTTAGGCTTAAGTGCCGAATCGGCTGCAACATTTGATTGCATTGGAAGATACGACGATGCGCAAGATGAAATTGGTTTTAAAAGAGCCCTTAAATCTACCATGAATTTTATATTGAATAATACAACGCTTCAATTAAATTTATTAGATGAAAAAGGGAAAGCAACCGAAACAAATGTGCCTGTTACTTTTTATGATAATAATGTGGGTGTGCAACGCTATCACTTTATTCATACTTTAAATGCAAGAGGAAATGCAGATACTTTACAAGTAGACCCCATTAATAATTATAATATTGTGCTGCACACAATTCCTGCTATTGAAAAGAAAAACGTGAGCATTTCAAGTAATCAACATAATACCATTAACATTGCTGCTGCTCAAGGAGAATTGCTTGTTGCCACAGACGGACTCAGTACCTACAAAGAACTCGCATGTGTAATCAGTAAAGCGAATGAACCAGAGAGCATTGATGTACTAACCATTAACGAAAAAAGAAAATACCTTACGGGTTTATATGATGTCGAAATATTAACATTGCCTCGCATAAGTATTCGTGCTACACGCATTGCTCAGAGCGAACTCACGACCATCAAAATTCCAGCACCGGGCATAGTAACTATTTTAAATACCAATGCGGTTCCCGTACTAGGTAGTATTTTCAAAGAAAAAGGACAAGCATTAGATTGGGTATGCGATATCAATGGAAATACAATTACAGAAACAATTACTTTGCAACCAGGAAATTACCGATTAGTTTATAAAAACAAAGGCTCCAAAAGAGCCATGACCACCAGAGATGAACGATTTAAAATTAGCTCTGGCAATTCTGCAACCATTAGATTTTAAAATTATACAACATGAAACAATATCCTTACACAGAAAAAAAAGACACTAGATCGGGATTTGGTGCAGGCTTATCAGCACTTGGAAAAACTAATCCAAATGTAGTTGCATTATGTGCCGACTTAACCGGATCATTAAAAATGGATGCATTTGCAAAAGACCATCCCGAAAGATTTTTTCAAGTTGGCATTGCAGAAGCTAATATGATTGGAATGGCAGCAGGCATGACCATTGGTGGTAAAATTCCATTCACTGGAACATTTGCAAACTTTTCTACTGGAAGGGTATATGATCAAATTCGCCAATCGGTTGCCTATTCAGAAAAAAATGTAAAAATATGTGCTTCGCATGCGGGCTTAACTTTAGGCGAAGACGGAGCCACACATCAAATATTAGAAGATATTGGATTGATGAAAATGTTACCCAACATGACCGTTATTAATCCTTGCGATTTCAATCAAACTAAAGCAGCAACCATTGCTATTGCAGCACACGAAGGTCCTGTTTATTTACGTTTTGGTAGACCCGCTGTTCCAAATTTTACACCAGCAGATCAAGTGTTTGAAATAGGAAAAGCGGTAATGCTTAACGAGGGAAAAGATGTAACAATTTTTGCAACTGGACATTTAGTATGGAAAGCCATTGAAGCAGGTCAGCAATTAGCAGAAATGGGAATCAATGCCGAAATTATCAATATACATACCATCAAACCATTAGATGCACAGGCGATCATTCAATCTGTTAAAAAAACCAGGTGTGTGGTAACTGCAGAAGAACATCAAAAAAATGGTGGATTGGGCGATAGCATTGCACAATTATTAGCAACACAATTTCCAGCACCAATCGAAATGGTTGCCGTTAACGATAGCTTTGGAGAAAGTGGTACGCCAGATCAATTGATGACAAAATATGGCTTAGATGCAATTAATATTGTAGAGGCGGCTCAAAAAGTAATGGCTCGCAGGTAATTAATAAAACAATTTAGAAAAGGGTGGTCGTATCAATTATAACCACCCTTTTCTTTTAAACCAAAAATAAATGGCGAGGATATAGGTTTAACAAACCTTTAGAGATTATTTGTATTTTTGAATATGTTAAACCTGAGGCAGCTTTTTTTAAACCATAATGCACAAACAACCGATTTTCCGTTGTCGCTTGAAATTACGCATGCCCAAGGATTATATCTTTTTGATCAAGCAGGTAAAAAATACCTCGACCTTATCTCTGGCATTGGCGTAAGTTCTATTGGCCACAGACACCCTAAGGTAATTGATGCCATTAAAAATCAAGCCGACCGCTATTTACATTTAATGGTTTATGGAGAATATATTCAAACGCCTCAAACTCTTTTGGCGGCTAAATTAGCCTCACTATTACCATCCAACTTGTCTAGTATATACTTAGTTAACTCGGGCTCTGAAGCCATTGAAGGCGCCATGAAACTAACAAAAAGATATACCGGTAGATCCGAAATTATTGCTTGTAAAAACTCCTATCATGGAAGCACCCACGGCGCTTTGAGTATTATGGGTAACGAAACTTTTAAACAAGCCTATCGACCTTTATTACCCGATATTCGATTTATTGATTTTGGAGAAATAGCAGAGATAGAGAAAATCAGTACTAAAACAGCTGCCGTATTTATAGAAACTATTCAAGGCGAAGCAGGTATTAAAATAGCTGATAAAACATATTGGAAAGCACTTCGTGCAAAATGCACCGAAACCGGTACTTTACTAGTATTAGATGAGATACAATGTGGTATTGGGCGAAGCGGAAAATTTACGGCATTCGAGCATTACGATATTGTTCCCGATATTTTGGTTTTAGCAAAAGCACTTGGAGGCGGTATGCCTATTGGTGCATTTATATCTTCGGCCGATATCATGAACGCCTTAAAAGAAAACCCTATTCTTGGACATATCACTACATTTGGTGGACATCCTTTAAATTGCGCGGCTGCACTGGCAACGCTCGAGGTACTGGAATCAGAAAACTTAATTGAAAGTGTAATTGACAAAGGAAATTTATTTAAAACATTAATGATACATCCCGAAATTATTGGTGTTAGAGGACAAGGATTAATGCTTGCCGTTCAATTAAAAGATTTCGAATTCAATAAAAGGGTAATAGATGAATGTATCGAAAATGGACTTATTGTAGATTGGTTTTTACATTGCGATGATTCGATGAGAATAGCACCTCCATTGACGATCAGCACGGAAGTAATTCAATCGGCCTGTGCCATTATACTCGCCGCCATCGAAAAAATTTCCAATAAAAATTAATGCATTTTACTGCGCTTAATTAAGAAGTTAGTTAAGACTTTATCAAACCCTTCTGTAATATTACTTGGAACAAAATCTATTTTATACTGATAGCATTTTGCTTGCAATTCGGTTAAATATAACTTGATGCTTTCTTGGTATTGCTGTTGAATACTATTGGTATTTAACTTTAATACCTCGCCATTTTCTATATCAACAAATTCAATTTGTTGGGTATTAAAATTTAAATCGAGTTCTGTTTTTTCATCCATGATATGAAATAAAACCACTTCGTTTTGATTGTATTTTAAATGCTGCAATGCGGCAAACATCTGCTCGTGGTTTTCGTTTTTTTGAAAAAAGTCGGATAAAATAATCACCAAAGATCTTTTTGGAATTCGATCGGCCAAACTACTCAATACCGCTGGAAGTGCAGTTGTAGCTTGAATTGGCGCTTCCCCTAAGGCTTTTTCTAATTCAAAAAATAAGTTTTTTTGATGTGTGCTCGTTGACTTTGCATCGGAAGAAAATTGTATTTCGTTGTCGAACATCGTAAGTGCAAATGCATCCCTTTGTTTTTTCAATAAAATAATAAGTGCAGCAGCCGATAATGTGGCGAACCTAATTTTATTTTCTTTTGCAGCTGGATAATACATCGAAGAAGAAATATCCAACACTATATGACACCTTAAATTGGTTTCTTCTTCATATCTTTTAGTATATAACTTTTCTGTTTTACCATAAAGTTTCCAGTCTATATTTTTAATGCTATCGCCCGGATTATATGATTTATGTTCGGCAAACTCTACAGAAAATCCATGGAAAGGACTTTTATGCAAACCCGTCACAAAACCTTCTACCACTTGCTTTGCAAGGTATTCGAGGTTTTTAAACTGCTGCAATTCTTTGAGTGCCGAAAAATCTTCCATTAAAAAAATTGGTATAATTATTACAAAAAATGCGTTAGCCCGAAAAGGCTAACGCATCTAAAAATCAATATTGATTAATTACATTTGCGCATCTAATTTTTGCGCTAAAACATTTTTAGGAACTGCACCAATTTGCTTGTCTACAATTTCACCGTTTTTAAAAAACAATAAAGCAGGAATGTTTCTGATACCAAATTTCATAGAAATTTCGGGGTTGTTATCTACATTTACTTTACCAATAATTGCTCTACCTTCGTAATCTTTAGCAAGCTCTTCTACAACAGGGCCAACCATTCTGCAGGGTCCGCACCATTCTGCCCAAAAATCTACTAATACGGGTTTGTCTGATTTAATGACTAATTCGTCAAAATTTGCATCTGTTATTTCTAATGCCATGATTTGTTTATTTATGTGTTTAAATTCTATTATTTATTTACTAATTCAATCTGTAATTTACGCCATTTAAGTTAGAGAGGCCTTGCATAAATTCGTTAGTAGGATTGATTTTAAATTTCCTACTCGGCACCTCTACCGAAATACCATCTTCTGTATCTATAATTCCAATTTTTAAATTACAATTACGGGGTAAATCTAACTGGTTATTTTGTTCAATCAAACTAGTAATGTCGTCTACCACTGCTTCGTTTAAGTCGCTAAGATAAATATATATGGTCATATTTTTAGCCATTTTGTCCCTCACTTCTGGTAACAATTGCATAAAATTAACTTTAAACTCCCATTCCCCTTTTCTGCCATATCGCTCTTGAATCTTCCCTTTGATATATAAGAAATAGCCATCGGTGATAAATTGTTTGAATTTGATGTAATCTTCTCCAAACAAAGCGATTTCGTGGCTTTCTTGGTAATCTTCCAACATAAAAGTACCATAAGGTTTGCCAGTTTTGGTGGTTCTGTGCGAAGCGACTGTAATCATGCCTGCAACGGCCAACTCTCTGTTTTTCATTTGGTCGAAGCGCTCAATATCTTGTTCTTGCACCGTTTGCCCAAGATCCCCTTCCGAATCGGATGCTTTATTGTTGATAAAGGAATTAGAATTACCCGCAAATTTTTGCACCATTTTTAAATCTGCAATTGTCGCCGAACAAAAATTGCTTAATTCAAATTTGTATTCATCTAGTGGGTGCCCGGAAATATAAAATCCAACCACCTCTTTTTCGAATCGTAGTTTTTGTAAAAAACCCCACTCCTCACATACAGGTAATTTAGGTTCTGGAATATGTGCCGCAGTTCCCGCACCAAAAAGCGAAGACTGTGAAGTGCTTAAACTATCTTGGTAATTTGCACCAAAACGAATAAGTTTTTCGAGCGTAGTTTGCGATTCATTACTTTCTAAATTAAAGTATGTCGCCCTATGAATGCCAAAAGAATCAAAGGCGCCAGCTTGTGCTAAAGATTCGAAAGTTTTTTTATTCGCTGTTCTTAAATTAATTCTTCTCACTAAATCAAACACCGAAAAAAAACGGCCGTGTTGATCTCTTTCTTCAATGATAGATTGTACTGCAGCCTCTCCAACTCCTTTAATTGCGCCTAATCCAAATCTAATTTGTCCTACTTCGTTTACCGAAAAAGGATAAATACTTTCGTTAATGTCGGGCCCTAAAACCGAAATATTCATTCGGCGCGCTTCTTCCATAAAGAAAGTAATTTTATCAATATTATTTAAATTATGCGTCAAGACTGACGACATATATTCTGCAGGATAATGGGCTTTTAAATACGCTGTTTGAAATGCAACAAAGGCATAACAAGTAGAATGTGATTTGTTGAAAGCATAAGAAGCAAAGGCTTCCCAGTCGGTCCAAATTTTATCTAAGGCTTTTTCATTTAAACCTTTCTCTTTGGCGCCGTTCATAAAAGAACTCTTTAAACCATCTAATATTTGACGGTCTTTTTTACCCATCGCTTTTCGCAAGGTGTCGGCTTGGCCTTTGGTAAAGCCGCCGATTTTTTGCGAAAGTAACATCACCTGTTCTTGATAAACAGTAATTCCATAAGTATCACTCAAATACTCTTCCATTTCTGGCAAGTCGTAACTTACTTGTTCTCTGCCATGTTTTCTGGCAATAAACTTTGGAATGTATTGAATAGGGCCTGGTCTGTACAAGGCATTCATGGCAATTAAATCTTCAAATTTATCGGGCTTTAAGTCGATTAAATGTTTCATCATGCCTGGAGATTCAAACTGAAAAGTTCCGTTGGTATCTCCTCTTTGATAAAGCGCCAATGTTTTTGCATCATCTAAAGGAATTTTATCGATATCAATTTCGATTCCTTTATTTTTTTTGATCATGACTAAAGCATCGCGAATAATGGTAAGCGTTTTTAATCCTAAAAAGTCCATTTTAATTACGCCCGCATCTTCGATTACTTTACCATCGTATTGGGTAATGAGTAATTCTGTTTCTTTAGAAGTGGCAACCGGAATAATTTCTGTTAAATCTTTAGGCGCAATAATAATTCCTGCTGCATGAATTCCTGTTCCACGCACAGAACCCTCTAGAATTAGGGCTTCGCGAAGCACATCTGCTTTTAAGTCTTTTGTTTTATAAATCTCCCGCAGGATTTTTATATTCTCCATGTCTTCTGGCTGATAAGCCTCCACCTCTTTTAATCCGCCCGGTCCATCGATGTTAGCCAACATGACCCTGTTCAATTCTGTGCCAGGTTTATCGGGTACTAATTTTGCAAGCGCATTAGATTCTTGCAAAGGCAAATCCATTACCCGCGCCACATCTTTGATACTCATTTTTGCAGCCATGGTTCCATAAGTTACAATTTGCGCAACTTGATTTTTACCATATTTTTCTACTACATAATCGATTACTTTCTGCCTGCCTTCGTCATCAAAGTCCGTATCAATATCGGGCATCGACTTTCTATCTGGATTTAAAAAACGCTCAAAAAGTAAATTGTATTTTATTGGATCTATATTGGTGATGCCGATGCAGTAAGCCACCGCAGAACCAGCTGCAGAGCCCCTTCCAGGACCTACAAAAACGCCAATGTCTCTACCCGCTTTGATAAAATCTGCTACAATTAAAAAATATCCTGCAAAACCCATGGTACGGATCGTATGCAATTCAAAATTTAATCGCTCTTCTATCTCTGGAGAAATATCACGGTATCTTTCTTTGGCACCTGTATAAGTTAAATGATGTAAATATTCATCTTGAGAAGTAAAATTAGTTGGAATTTGAAAATTCGGCAACATAATGTCTTGCTTTAATTTCAAGTGTTCTACCTTTTCTACAATCTCGTTTGTATTATCAATTGCTTCTGGAATATCCTGAAACAATTTGTTCATTTCCGCTTGTGTTTTAAAATAAAATTGATCGTTATAAAAAGCAAACCTTCTTCCTTTTGTAAAAGTTTCGTCGTCCGAAAACTCTTTCATAGTTGGCGTGCTTTGCTTTTCACCGGTATTGATACACAATAAAATATCGTGTGCGTTCGAATCTTTTTGATCTACATAATGTGCATCGTTTGAAGCAATTACTTTTACATTATATTTTTTTGCGAAGCCTAATAATACTTGATTTACTTTTTCTTGCTCTTGCATATCATGCCTTTGCAATTCAACATAATAATCTTCGCCAAAAATATCGAGCCACCATTTAAATTCTTTTTCGGCTTCTTGTTCGCCTTTTCTTAAAATTGCCTTAGGCACAGAAGCCCCAATACAGCAGGTTGTAGCGATTAAGCCTTCGTGGTATTGTAAAATTAATTCTTTATCGATGCGAGGGTATTTTCCGTATAAACCATCGATGTATCCAAGCGAACAGAGTTTCAGTAAATTTTGATAACCCTTCGGATTTTTGGCTAATAATAATTGATGGAATCTTTGGTCGCGATCGTCTTTAGTAAATTGTCGCTTATGTCTATTTTCAACTACATAAAATTCACAACCCACAATTGGTTTCACATTATGTTTAGCTGCCTCAGCTACAAACTTAAAAACACCAAACATATTACCATGGTCGGTAATAGCCATTGCTTTCATGCCATCGGCAGCCGCTTTTTTAAAAAGCTTCTTTACATCTGCTGCCCCATCTAATAATGAAAACTGCGTATGAACATGTAAATGAGAAAAATCGGGCATAATGACAAAATTGTAGATTCAAAGTTAAGGATATGCTTCGCTCCTTTTTGGCTAATTTTCCACATTTTTTTTAAGGCTTGATTTATAGGAATTTATTTTTCAAAAGGGCTTTTTCATGATTTTTCAATAAATTTTAAACTCCTTTAAGTCAAATAAGCAATAACCTTGCAAATAGCAATCAATGGCCCTAAAAACAAGCATTTGGAGGGATAAAAAAAAATCAGCCCTAAATTTGAAATTATTTACAGAAAAGGTTTGAACTTTGGGATAGAAAAATTAACTTTGCGACATCAAAAAAACGCCTTTTTAAGGATTATTTTTAACAAAAAATACAAATAAACATGCCAAATATTGGGAAAATTGCACAGATTATCGGTCCAGTTGTCGATGTAAGTTTTGCTGCTGAGAACGCTAAATTACCTAACATCTTAGATGCGATGTACGTAATGAAAGAAAACGGTCAAAAAATCGTTTTAGAATGTCAGCAACATTTAGGAGAAGATCGCGTACGTACTATTGCAATGGATTCTACAGACGGATTAGTTCGTGGAATGGATGTAATTGATACTGCCTCTCCTATTAAAATGCCTATCGGCGAAGGAATCAAAGGAAGATTATTCAATGTTGTAGGAGAAGCCATCGATGGTATGGAAAACCTATCTACAGAAGGAGGTCGTGCAATCCATAATAAACCACCTCGTTTCGAAGATTTATCTACCGAAACCGAGATTTTATTCACAGGTATTAAAGTAATTGACTTATTAGAGCCTTACGCAAAAGGTGGTAAAATTGGTTTGTTCGGTGGTGCAGGTGTAGGTAAAACGGTATTAATCCAAGAATTAATTAACAATATCGCAAAAGCATACGATGGTCTTTCTGTATTCGCAGGAGTTGGTGAGCGTACCCGTGAAGGTAACGACTTATTAAGAGAGATGATTGAAGCTAATATTATTCGCTACGGTGATGATTTCAAACATGCTATGGAAAATGGCGATTGGGATTTATCCAAAGTAGATAAAAATGCATTGAAAGAATCTAAAGCAACATTTGTTTTCGGACAAATGAATGAGCCTCCTGGAGCACGTGCGCGTGTTGCCTTGTCTGGTTTAACAATTGCAGAATACTTCCGTGATGGCGATGAGCAATCAGGTGGAAAAGATATCTTATTCTTTATCGATAACATTTTCAGATTCACTCAAGCAGGTTCTGAGGTGTCGGCTTTATTAGGTCGTATGCCATCTGCGGTAGGTTACCAACCAACATTGGCAACCGAAATGGGTATGATGCAAGAGCGTATTACTTCTACTAAGAGAGGTTCTATTACATCGGTACAAGCAGTATATGTTCCTGCCGATGACTTAACAGACCCTGCACCAGCAACAACTTTCGCCCATTTAGATGCGACTACGGTATTAAGTAGAAAAATTGCTGAATTAGGAATATATCCTGCAGTAGATCCATTAGATTCTACTTCAAGAATTTTATCTCCAGAAGTAATTGGCGACGAACATTATGGTTGTGCGCAACGTGTAAAAATGATCTTACAACGTTACAAAGAATTACAAGATATCATTGCCATTTTAGGTATGGACGAATTATCTGAAGAAGATAAATTAATTGTTTCAAGAGCTAGAAGAGTACAAAGATTTTTATCTCAACCTTTCCATGTAGCAGAACAATTTACAGGCTTAAAAGGAGTATTAGTTGACATCAAAGAAACCATCAAAGGATTTAACATGATCATGAATGGTGAAGTAGACGAAATTCCAGAAATGGCTTTCAACTTAGTTGGAACTATTGAAGAAGCTATAGAAAAAGGTAAGAAATTATTAGCTGAAGCAAACGCTTAATTTATTTTAAAATAAATCGAACCCATGCAATTAGATATATTAACACCAGATAAAAAAGTATTTTCAGGAGAGGTAAGCGCTGTCTCTGTTCCAGGGGCAAAGGGTTCTTTTGAAGTATTAAATAATCACGCGCCAATTATTTCAACGCTAGAAAAAGGCATGGTTAAATTAACTGGTAAAGATGGTAAAATGGAATTCGAAATTACAGGTGGTGTAATAGAAGTATTAAACAACAAAGTAATAGTTTTAGCAGAGTCTATTTAATTTCAAAAAAGATTATAAAAAAAAGCGTTGAAGAAATTCAACGCTTTTTTTTGTGTCGTAATTTTTGCTTATTGTTAGTTTATTTGTTACGGTATGTTTGACGCGATTTAGCTTGATGCTATTTTTATTCCTCGATTCTGCTTATCGCAATATGTTTGACGCGATTTTGCTTGATGCTATTTTTATTCCTCGATTCTGTTTTTCGCGTTTGTTAATATCAAACAAAAATCAAACTACTTAATCACCGATAACGATCGGTTAACCATTCCTTCTGGCGTATTTATTTGATATAGATATAAACCTGATTCCCAATCTTTAGTAGTTACTGGAATTTCATTTTTACCAGCTGTTAATTCAATAGCCTGTTGAAAAACTAATTTACCTGTTAGGTCTCTAATCGTTAATTGGCCTGCTCCTGCTGCCTTCTGTACAAATGAGATATGAACTAAATCTGAACTTGGATTTGGATAAGTGCTTACTTGTAATAATGCATCAATGCTTTCTAAGCCAGCTGCTACACTTCCATAAAAAGATAAATCATCTAAGTATAATATGGTTCCAACTGGTGCGCTTGTTAATGCAGCAGAATCGGTAGATAAAGTAGCCGTTGTACTAAATACAATAATTGCCGTATCGGGCATCTCGCTGCTTGCATAAAACAATGGAACACTAAACTGACTGAAGGTAGTATTATTTGAAAAAACACCAAAGCCAACGGCAACAGCTTCTTGCTGTCCAGTAAGTATATTTCTTTTCATTAAGGAAACCAATGCAGTACCAGAATCTGGTAACATGCCTTGTGCATATTTATAATATCCACGCAATTCTGCGGGCCTTCCAACATAAGGGAAACCCGGAGTAATCGCAGCATTTAGAATGTCTAAGCTACCTGTAATTAATAAACCTGGCACACCTAAACTATCACCGGTATTTTGTGCATAAGACTCTAATTTTGCAGCGTAAGTACCAGCGTGTTTAACTCCAATTGATTTGGATACATTGGCTCTTGGCAAACCACCTGTTCCCAAAATAATCGAGAAATAATTCGAGCTCACATAACCGGTTGGCTCACTAAATAAAATCACATTGGTCCAATTCTCAAAACCAGCATTCACCAAAGTTTGTGCAGTGGTAATTTTGCTATTGAATATTAAGGTAACCAATAAAAGCAGACTTAATTTTTTCATTCTTCTGTTCATTTTAATTTGAAAACAAATATACTAAACCCTTTAAATAAACAAAGCCCCTCCTATGCAAGAGGGGCCTTTGTATGCAATAAACAAAACAATATTTAATCTAATCCGAATTTAAATCCAATGCAAAAGGTATTTAAATTTGGGCCTTGCGTTTCTTTAAATGTGCTAGTTGGATAATATTTTGCGTAAATACCCGTATTGCCATAGTTTGCACAAAGGGTATAACCTAATCTTAGATCAGCTAAATTGTAGTCGTCATCAATTTTTTGCTTACCATTTTCTTCGCTGATTTGTTTTTGACGGCCGTTTAATAAATAACCAAGCTCTACACCGCCAGCAACACCAAGCATATCACCCTTTTTATTCGGCTTACATGCAAAATGCAATTGCAATGGTACAGTTACATATTTAGCCATCAATTTATTTTTTGAATAATTGATATTATCTACCACAAGATTCATCGAATCTGCTTTTGGACTTAAAGTAATATTTTTACTAAAACGATAGTTGTTCCAATCAATACCAACACCTGCAGAAAACTGAATAAAGTTTTTATAAATTTTAAAATAATTTACGTACGATAAATTCACATTCGTAGATTTATTATTGATCAATTCTAAATTACTATTAGCTAAAGACAAAGCCGTTGAGCCATTGTCTAGCCAAGCATTATAGCCGATACTAAATTCCAAACCGCCTCTGTCATCCTTGAATTTTTTAACACTTTTTTTCGCTTTACGATCTCCGTTTGAGCGGTTTTTTTTGTAGCCTTTAAATTCTTTATCGAAGTCTTTAAATTCTTTATTGAATTCCGAATGATCAAAGAAATCGCCTAGGGTATCTTTTTCGAAATAAATTTGTTGAATTTCTTGATCACCAATAATGACAATTTTTTTATTTAAAATAGAAATCTGAGTCGTGTCTAATTTAATTAAAGAGTCGATGTTTACTTTCCCATCAGAATAAATCATTACGGTATTTTC
>JBILIO010000147.1:0-4548 GCA_044349915.1 Sphingobacteriales bacterium
CGCTCTGGAACATTAAATGTACCGGGCATTGTAGGCTTTGGCAAAGCTTGCGAAATTGCATTGCAAGACATGGAAAAAGATACCATTCGTCTTTCTGCTATGCGTAATCGCTTAGAAAAATCTTTAGTAGAATTAGAAGAATCATACATCAATGGTAATACCGATCATCGTTTACCACATGTAACTAATATTTCTTTCAAATATGTAGAAGGCGAAGGCTTAATGATGGCCATGAAAGACCTAGCGGTATCATCTGGTTCGGCTTGTACTTCGGCATCTTTAGAGCCTTCTTATGTATTAAAAAGCTTAGGCTTAAACGATGACTTAGCCCATTCATCTATTCGTTTTGGATTAGGCAGATTTACGACCGACGAAGAAATTGATTACGCAATTGAATGTACTAAAAAAGCAGTCACCAAATTAAGAGACATGAGCCCATTATGGGAAATGTTTAAAGATGGCATCGATTTAGATGCTGTAGAATGGGCAGAACACTAATTTAAAATTTTAAAAAAAGAAAAAAATGGCATACTCAGAAAAAGTAATTGATCATTACAATAACCCAAGAAACGTAGGTACACTAGATAAAGCGAAAAGCAATGTAGGTACAGGTTTGGTAGGCGCTCCAGAATGTGGAGATGTGATGCGTTTACAAATTGAAGTGGATCAAAACAATGTAATCACCGATGCTAAATTTAAAACATTTGGTTGTGGTTCTGCAATTGCTTCCTCTTCCCTAGCAACCGAATGGTTAAAAGGCAAGTCGATAGACCAAGCTTTAGAAATTGATAACATGGATATTGTAGAAGAGTTGGCTTTACCTCCAGTTAAAATACATTGTTCTGTTTTAGCAGAAGATGCAATTAAATCTGCTATCAACGATTACCGTGTTAAAAATGGTATGGATCCAATTGAATTACCAAAAAGTCATCACTAAGAAAAGCAAATGATTACGGTTACCGAAAAAGCAAAATCTAAAATTGAAGCTTTAAGAAAAGACGCCAATATAGCCGACGATTTTTTCCTAAGGGTAGCGGTACAAGGTGGCGGATGTTCTGGCTTGTCTTATAAACTCGATTTCGATAACGAAATTAAAAAAGGCGATCAAGAATTTGACGAAAGTGGCTACAAAATTGTATTAGACATGAAAAGCTTTTTATACTTAGCCGGCACCGAACTCGATTTTTCGGACGGTTTAAACGGAAAAGGCTTTAATTTCATTAATCCCAATGCGTCTAGAACATGCGGCTGCGGCGAAAGTTTTTCAGTATAAAATATAAATATTTTTTATTAAATTAGGTCTTTCATATTTTTGAAAGACCTTTTTTTATTTAAAACAAGCCTATGCAATTAACAGATCACACCACCATTCCTCAGTTAATTAGAAATGTAGTTAAATACATTCATCCCGTAGAACATACTTTTTTAATTCACAAAGTAAATGATAACTACGAAAACATTTCGTACAAAACCGCATTAACTAAAATCGATGCGATTTCGGCATACCTTATTAGCATTGGCGTACAAAAGGCCGACCGATTAGCACTGATGATGGACAATTGTCCAGATTATATATTTTTTGATCAAGCATTACAGCAACTAGGTGCCACGAATGTGTCGATCTATCCTACTGTTTCGGAGCAAGATGTTGCTTATATTATCAACGATTCTAGTTCAAAAGTAATTTTAATTGGCAATCCTTTTTTATTAAAAAAAGTATTGAAGGTAGCAAATGAGTGCCCCTCGCTAAGCCATATTGTACCTACCTTTGACGACTATCAAAAGATTACCAAAGATGGACAATACAGCCAAACCATTATTTCTTTAAACGAAGTAATTGCCGAAGGAAAAAATACACTCAACACCTATGCGGCTACTATCGACGAAATGCGTGAAGCTGTTTCACCAAACGATATCGCTGCATTGATTTACACTTCGGGTACCACTGGAAAACCTAAAGGAGTTATGTTAACGCATTTAAATTTTGTGCACAATGTAAAGGTGAGCTTGATACATATTCCGCATATCAATAACGAAGAAACATTTTTATCTTTTTTACCCCTATCACATGTTTTTGAACGCACCGGAACTTATCATATTTGTTTAGCGAAAGGTTGTAAAATTGCATTTGCACAAAGCCTCGAATTACTCGCTAAAAACATGATGGAAGTAAAGCCAACTATTATGGCTTGTGTACCTCGTTTATTAGAAAAAATACACGATAAAGCCATGAAAACGGGCTTATCTTCGGGTGGATTGAAAACTAAAATTTTTGTATGGGCGATTGCAATAGGTAGTAAATATCGCTTTGCAACCGAAGATGGTAAAAAAGCCAATATACTTTTACAAATACAACATCGCATTGCAGACAAATTGGTTTTCTCAAAAATCAAAGCAAAAACTGGGGGCAATTTAAAATTCATGATTTCGGGTGGCGCTGCCTTACCGCAAAACGTTGGAGAGTTTTTTGGAAATTTAGGCATTAAAGTTTTAGAAGGTTACGGCCTAACCGAAACTGCTCCAGTTATGGCCGTTACAGAATTTCACCGTCAGGTTTATGGTACAGTGGGTCGTGTGGTTCCCGAATTAACCATAGGTATTCAAAATGCCGATACCAAAGAAATTTATACCGAACAAACTTGGCAAACTTTCGATCCAGATTTTGAAAGTGTAGAAGGAGAGATTATTTTAAAAGGGCCAAATGTAATGAAAGGCTACTGGAATAAACCCGAAGAGACTGCCGCTGTAATCGATACAGATGGCTGGTTTCATACAGGTGATGTTGGAAAATTCTATAAAGGAAATTTAAAAATTACCGATCGAATTAAAAATATGATTGTGAATTCTTTTGGAAAAAATGTTTACCCTACTCCAATTGAAAACATTTATTTAAAGTCTCCAAAAATTGACCAATTATTTTTGATAGGCGATAAACAAGAATATATTACCGCTATAATTGTTCCTTCGAAAGAAAGTTTACAAGAACAATTTAATTTAACAGAATCATTCTTTCAAGAAAAAGATTTATTTATTAAAAATGCCGAAATGCATGCTTGGGTAAATGAAGATGTAAAAAAACTATCGAACGAATTGGCAAAATATGAAAGAATTAAAAACTTCATCCTCAAAAGAAATCCATTTACGATTGAAGATGGTGAAATAACACCAACCCTGAAAACCAAAAGAAAGGTAATTGAAACAAAGTTTAGTAGCGAAATTGCAGCCATGTACCAAGACGAGGAAATGCCTGATTAATTCCTATTTTAAAAATTGATTGGATTTTCAGACATATTTGCGTAAAATTGCATCCGATTTAGGGCCCATAGCTCAGTTGGTTAGAGTAGGAGACTCATAATCTTTTGGTCGCAGGTTCGAGCCCTGCTGGGCCCACATCAAAAAGCAGGATTTATCCTGCTTTTTTTTTGCCAAGCGAGGTGTTGGGTCAAATCTTGAAGATGTCTTTTAAACCTAATTTCAAATTATTAACTTAGCCTTTAGCTTTTAAATTGCTACCCTTATTTATAAATGATAAAAAATATAATTTTCGACTACGGTGCGGTCATCTTTGATATAGACCATCAACTTACTATACAAGCCTTTAAAAACATTGGCTTACAAGCCGAAAATGATTTTTTTGGACATTTAGCTCAAAATCCAATTTTTGATTTATTTGAAAAAGGAGAAATGAGTGCGGTCGAATTTCGAAATAGTATTCGAAAATTAATTCCTGCTCCATTAACAGATCAAACCATAGATGAGGCTTGGAATAAAATGTTATTAGGTATTCCATCTGGTAATCTAGAAACCCTCCTGCTGGCTAAAAACAATTACCGTACTTTTTTATTGAGTAATAATAATGCCATTCATTATGATTGGATTTTAAAATATTTATTAGCCGAATTTCAGCTTGTCAATGGTATGGCCGATTATTTTGAAAAAGATTATTATTCTCATTTAATGGGCATGCGTAAACCCAATGCCGATATTTTTGAGTTTGTACTTCAAGCGCATGGGCTAAACAAATCAGAAACCCTTTTTATAGACGATAGTCCTCAACACATTGCAACCGCTAAGCAATTAGGCTTGCATACGCATTTAATGCTCAAAGAAGACCATTTACTCGATATCGTAACAAATGCCCATCATATTAATAGCTAAAATGCTAAATACTGACAATTAGCTGACAAATGTCAGCTAATGTTAGTTTTGCAAGTGTTATTTTTGATTCAAATTTATACAATGAAAAGAATCCTATTTGTAGCTTTTGTATTTGCTAGCCAATTGGTTTTTGCACAAGCAAATATTGAACCCCATTTAAAAAACATTCAACAATTAACTTATGGCGGAGATAATGCCGAAGCTTATTTTAGTTTTAATGGAAAAAATTTATCCTTTCAATCAAACAATGCCAATTGGGGATTAAAATGTGACCAGATTTTCAATATGAAAATTAAACTTGCGGCTAAAGATACAAGCTATCTACCTGCCATGATTTCTACAGGCAAAGGCAGAACAACTTGTTCCTTTTTTATGCCAAACAATAAAGAA
>JBILIO010000020.1:0-14787 GCA_044349915.1 Sphingobacteriales bacterium
TTAGCAAATTAGGCTTAAGCGATTTCGATATTAAAATAAACAATAGAAAAATATTAGCCGGCATTGCAGAAATAATTGGCAAACCCAATTTAATCATTGACCTAACCGTTGCCATCGATAAAATAGATAAAATCGGTTTAGATGGTGTTGAAAAAGAATTAATAGAAAAAGGATTTAGCACGAGCGATTTAGAAAAATTAAATCCTGTTTTAAGGTTATCGGGAAATAACGAAGCAAAAATAAATTCGCTAAAAACCATTTTAAAAAATTCTGAAATTGGCTTGAAAGGAATTGCCGAACTAACTAATATATTCGAATTGCTTGCCAAATGTAAAATCAAAAATGCAAAGGTTGTTTTCGATTTAACATTGGCTAGAGGATTAAATTATTATACCGGCGCCATTTTTGAAGTGAGCACCAACCAAGTGCAAATGGGCAGCATTGGTGGTGGTGGGCGTTACGACGACCTTACCGGACTGTTTGGTTTAAAAGACTTAACCGGCGTAGGTATTTCTTTTGGAGCAGATAGAATTTACGATGTTTTACACGAACTGAATTTATTTCCTATTGCTATTAAATCAGATTTAACAGTTTTAATTACGCACTTCGATGAAGCAGCTTTTGCATTTGGCTTTGAAATTTTACAAGCCTTAAGAGCGGCAAACATTGCTTCGGAAATATATCCAAATGTGGTAAAAATGCAAAAACAAATGAAATACGCTAATGATAGAGGCGCTGCAAATGTGATTATAATTGGCGAAGAAGAAATTAAAACAGGTCTTGTGAGTTTAAAAAATATGGAATCTGGCCTACAAGAAAAACATAACCTACCAGACTTAATTAAAAAATTAAGTTAATCTCCTAAAAAACATGCATACACATTTTATCAGCAAAGAACATTTAAGTATTGATTTGATTGCAACTATACTGAAATCAAATGCAAAATTAGCACTTTCCGAATCTGCAATTACAGCTATTGTTAAATGTAGGACTTACTTAGATAACAAAATGGCCAATAGTACGAAGCCCGTATATGGCATTAATACTGGCTTTGGCTCTTTGTGTGATGTAAAAATAAATACAGAAGACTTATCGCAACTACAAAAAAACTTAGTGATGTCTCATGCCTGCGGAACAGGCGAACAAGTGCCACAAGAAATTGTTCGCTTGATGCTATTACTCAAAATACAATCATTAGCCTATGGGCATTCGGGTGTGCAATTAAAAACAGTAGAAAGATTAATTGAATTTTATAACCTCGAAATTTACCCGATCATTTATACTAAAGGCTCATTGGGAGCCTCGGGAGATTTAGCCCCATTAGCACATTTATGCTTGCCCTTAATTGGCATGGGCGAAGTGGCGCTTAAAGGAGAAATTATTTCAGGCGAAAGTTTATTGAAAAAATTTAATTGGGAAGAAATCCAGTTACAATCTAAAGAAGGCTTAGCATTATTAAATGGTACACAATTTATGAGCGCCTATGGTGTTTGGTCTTGTTTACAAGCTAAGCAATTAGCAGAAAACGCGGATAGTATTACTGCCATTGCCATTGACGCCTTCAATTGTAGGTTGGATCCATTTCATAATTTGATTCACGAACTCAGACCTCATGCCGGACAATTAGCAACTGCTCAAAATATATTGAATAAATTAGCCGGTAGCGAAATTGCCTATCAAGAAAAAGTGCAAGTGCAAGATCCCTATTCTTTTAGATGTGTACCACAAGTTCATGGTGCATCTAAAGATGCGATCGATTATGTTTGTAGTGTTATTACCACCGAAATTAATTCGGTAACCGATAATCCAAATGTTTTTCCAGACGAAGATTTAATTATTTCTGGCGGAAATTTTCATGGACAACCTTTGGCAATAGCCCTAGATTTTATGGCCATTGCTTTAGCCGAACTTGGAAATATTTCGGAACGCAGAACTTATCAGTTAATTTCGGGTAGCCGAGGTTTGCCTGCATTTTTAGTAGAAAATCCTGGCTTAAATTCTGGATTCATGATTCCTCAATACACCGCGGCTTCTATTGTTAGCGAGAATAAACAATTATGTACACCGGCTTCTGTAGATTCCATTGTTTCTTCAAATGGACAAGAAGACCACGTAAGTATGGGCGCCAATGCTGCTACCAAATTACACCGCGTAATTTTAAACCTTCAAAGAATATTAGCTATTGAATTATTAAATGCAGTGCAAGCAATAGAGTTTAGGCGCCCATTAAAATCATCGGCAGTAGTAGAAAAAATAGTCAGCGATTATAGAAAAGTAGTCAGTCGAAACACCGTCGACCGAGTACTTGCTATTGATATTCAACAATCGGTTATTTTTCTACAACAGTTAAATAGTGTAAATTAATTTTATACTAAAATTACGCCCCATATTAAACACGCCTTGTCTACCAGAAAGCGGATTGATGGGTGCATATTTTAACCTGCTTAAATGACTTTGATAAATCACGTCTGTTAAATTTTCTATATTCATCAATAATTTTATTGGGCTAGTTTGCTGTTTCGATAATAGTAGATCGGCACCAATGCCAGCACCTATAAGCGTATAAGCAGGTGTTGCTTGTTCTGTTCCATAGGCTGTATATACTTTATTTTGTGCAAAATAGTGGTCAACAGAAAATTTAATAAAAGCGTTTTTTATTGATTTTCCAATTGATTTAGTTTGCGCACGCACATCTACTCTATAATGAGCAGGCGGTACAAAAGGTAAATAACGCGTGCTGTCGGTGCTATTCATTTTTATCGCATTGACAAATGAAAAGCTATTTTCAATATGCAACCAATCTATTGGATGCGGATGAAAATCAACAAATATTTCGGAACCATACAAAAACGCATTTGATTGCTTAAATTTAAATGCAGGCGCTGGATCTTCCGAATTTATAATAGAATCTGTTCCCGTAGCTGATGTTAACTTTTCAACAAAAATATAATTATTAATAAAATTTGCAAAGGGAGACACCTCTATATTCAAATGCTCAGAAGTATAATTATAAACGAAATCTAATTGGTGATTATATTCTGATTTTAAATTTTCGTTACCAAATTCGTATCTGAAAGATCCTTCATGAATGCCATTAGATGCAAGCTCTGAAACAGCTGCAGCTCTAAATCCTCTGCTTAAATTGATTTTAAAATTACTTTTATTAGAATATTGATAGCTCAAACCTGCAGCTGCAGAAAAATTAATTGTTTGTTTGCTAAGTGGATTAAATTTAACAAAATACACGCCGGTATCAATCACTATTGGCATTCCGAATTGATCTAACACTAATCGATCTGTTGCTAAACTCCGATGATCAATTCTTGCACCATAAGAAAATAATAGATTAGGCTTGATAAATTTTTCGGAAGTTAGAAACAATCCAATATCATTTTGCTGATAGGCTGGGATTAAAAACTCTTCGCCTTGGTTGCGATTGCTTTGCAACATTCCATTTAATCCTGTGGTGATTTGCCATTTATTTAAAGTTTGGAAACTTACTTTTGCAGTATAATTAAAAGTGGTTAAGTTAAAGAAAAGCGCTGCATTATTTGGTAAATCCGGATTTGCAAACTCTCTTCTTTTATTATTTTGTAAAGCCAAATCGATATTCAACTTTGCATTTCCAAGTATCCATAAAGTACTCGAGGTTATTTTTTGATGTCCTATTTTTTGATAAGGTGTATTTATTTGATTCAAAGTGCTTGTAACAAAGGCTCCGGTCGAATCTCGATCACCTTCTACTAATGCAAGTTGTTGGTTAAAACTTGAAAAACTGATTTGCGAATAACCCCAAGATTTATTGATACCTAACATGGCAGAAAAATCTTGCTCATTAAATCCGGAATTATATACCTTTCCATCTGCCGCATTTTTATAGTCTGAAGCAGATTTATCTGTTGCCCTGATATTCCAATTAAAAGATTTTTTACTGCCCGAAGTCGAAATCGAATTTGCCAATAGTTGATTATTGCTTTGGTAATTTGCAGCATAATTTATTTCCGATTTGTCTTGTGGCATTACACTTGGAGAAATAAAATTAATGACGCCTGCTAATCCATCAGAACCATAAACCAAACTCCCAGGTCCCTTAACAATTTCTATTCGATCTACCCCATACTCATCCACTTCAATGCCATGTTCGTCGCCCCATTGTTGGCCTTCTTGGCGAATACCATCTACCAAAGTTAATACCCTGTTATAGCCCAAACCCCTAATAACAGGCTTGGCTATGGCCACACCGGTTGTTATTTGAGAAACGCCAGGTACTGCTTTTAAGGCATCTACTAAATTGGTAGCCGAATGTACATTTAAGTAATCTTTATCAATTGATTTGATACTCACTGGGCTTAATTTTAATTCGGTGGAACGACCAATTCCTGTGGTAACAATTTCGTGCATTTCGAAAATTGTTTCTTTTAAATTAAAATCGATTAGGGTATCTTTTGTTAAATTTATCGATTTAATAATTTGCTCGTATCCAATATATTTTACTTGTATAATAAATAAGCCTTTTGGCAAATTGGAGATCTCGTACGTTCCATCTTCTGCGGAAATAGCTCCTTTTTTTAATTCATGAAAATAAACATTGGCGCCAATTACCTGCTCCTGTTGATTATTAGTGCTTATTCTCCCTTTTATTTTGATTTGTGCTGATGCAAATAAAGGCAACAGCAACAAAAATAGCATTCGCTTTTTCATTGTTAAATTGTTAGTTGTGTGAAAAAAAATTAAATTATTTTGCGAATTAAACTAAAGGTGGGGCCTTGTTTTGAAAAGAGTATATAGGTTTTGCAGCACTCGCAATAACTAATGAAATTATAGTATCATCAAGAATTACTTTTCTTTCAGACAAGATATCCGAAGGCAAAATTGCTGCAGCAGTAAAAATAGAATTACAAATAAAACATTTAGCTTCGTTTGTATGGTAATGATGCTTGGCTTGGTCGTGTTCTTTTTTAAGCGGCGAAGGTACATTGCGCCCAACTTCACAAACTGCTTCGTGTGCGTGATGATGAAAAATACTAAATGGAAAACTTGTTGCTAATATTACACTAGCAAGTAGGAGCCCAATTAAATACTTGATGCGGTTATTTTTCATTAATTTCATCAAATTTAAAACAATTTTCCGATAGATTTATTTATAATAAAAGCTTATTTTTGCTTGGATTGAGGAACAAATTGCTATGAAAAAAAATACCGATAAAATTGACCTTTCGCTTACCAAAACACCTACAGGAAGTACCTTAACTTGTAAAGGATGGGTACAAGAAGCGGCTTTAAGAATGCTATTGAATAATTTAGACCCCGAGGTTGCAGAACGCCCCGAAGATTTAATTGTATATGGTGGCCGAGGAAAAGCAGCAAGAAATCCAGAAGCATTTTATTTAATTGTAAAAGCTTTAAAAGATTTAAACGATGATGAAACATTATTGATTCAATCTGGAAAACCGGTCGGTATATTACCTACACATAAAGATGCACCAAGGGTTATTATTTCTAATTCGCAAATTGTACCTAAGTGGGCAACCTTCGAATACTTCAACGAATTAGAAGATAAAGGACTTATGATGTATGGTCAAATGACCGCTGGATCTTGGATATACATTGGTTCACAAGGAATTGTTCAAGGAACATTTGAAACATTTGCAGCAGTTGCTCGCAAGCATTTTGGTGGCACATTAAAAGGTACTATTTCTGTTACTGCTGGTTTAGGTGGAATGGGTGGCGCGCAACCTTTAGCCATCACCATGAACGAAGGCGTATGTTTAGCTGCAGAAGTAGAAGAGTGGCGCATTCAAAAAAGAATCGAAACAAGATACATTGATTTAATAATTCATGATATTGATGAAGCCATTGATAGGGCAATCTTAGCAAAACAAAACAAAGAAGCAATTTCTATTGGGGTAGTTTGTAATGCGGTCGATTTATTAGAGCGCATGTTAGCAAGAAATGTTATTCCAGAAGTATTAACCGATCAAACCTCTGCACACGATCCGCTAGTGGGTTACTTTCCACAAGGCTTGAGTGTTGCTGATGCAAAGGATCTCAGAGAAAATAATCCAAACGAATACATCAAAGAATCTTATGTAACCATGGCGCATCATATCAATCTAATGATTGAAATGCAAAGCAAAGGTGCCGTTACTTTCGATTATGGAAATAATTTAAGAGGCAGAGCATTAGAAGCCGGCGTTAAAAATGCATTTGATTTTCCAGGATTTGTTCCGGCTTATATTCGCCCATTATTTTGCGAAGGAAAAGGACCATTTCGTTGGGCTGCACTATCTGGCGATCCGCAAGACATCTACGAAACCGATAAATTAATTTTAGAATTATTTCCAGAAAATAAAGAACTCGCCAGATGGATTAAAATGGCGCAAGAAAGAATTGCCTTTCAAGGATTACCTGCAAGAATTTGTTGGCTCGGACAAGGTGAAAGAGAAATAGCAGGTTTAGCATTTAATAAATTAGTGGCCGAAGGAAAAGTAAAGGCACCCCTTGTAATTGGCAGAGATCATTTAGATACCGGATCTGTTGCTTCACCAAATAGAGAAACAGAAGCGATGTTAGATGGTTCGGATGCCGTTGCAGATTGGCCAATTTTAAATGCTTTAATTAATACCGCAGGTGGCGCTAGTTGGGTTTCTTTACACCACGGTGGTGGTGTAGGTATTGGTTACTCTATACATGCAGGCATGGTGATCTTAGCCGATGGTACCGACGAAGCAGCTGTAAGAATAAAAAGAGTTTTACATAACGACCCAGCGATGGGTGTAATTCGTCACATGGATGCGGGATATGATATTGCAAAAGATACCGCAAGAAAACACCGTTTAGATATTAACGAAAGATTAAAATAAATGATTTAATAATTGGTTATAAACTGATATAAATTAAATCCAGGAACAGCGCTTGCGGCTTGAATATCGGCCAAGAGCGCTGTTTTATTTATATCTTTCATGCGTTTATTTTGAATGAGGCGATAAGCTTTTTCTGCTAATAATAAATATTTTTTTTCGGTAGTCTTTTTTGTTTTATGCTCGGCAATTAATTGAACCAATTCGTCGATGCCTTCGTTTTTGGAAGCGATAGTTTTAATTACCGCTGGTGCTAGTTCCTCACTATTTTTCTCGTGAATTATTTTTTGAATATTATTTGCAAATGCATCTGCACCCGCACGATCTGCTTTGTTAACTACAAAAATATCTGCGATCTCCATGATACCAGATTTAATGCCTTGAATTTCGTCTCCGGCCTCTGGAACTAGCACCAACACCGTGGTGTCGGCCAATCCAACAATTTCAATTTCCGATTGTCCAACGCCTACCGTTTCTACTAATATCATGTCAAAAGGGAAAGCCCTAAGCACATCACAAATCTCAATTGTTTTGGCAGACAAGCCTCCTAAAGCACCACGAGTAGCCAAAGATCTAATGAATACATTCTCTTCTAAAAAATGACTGCTCATGCGAATGCGATCACCTAATAAAGAACCAAAATTAAATGGAGAGGTTGGATCAATTGCTAAAACTGCAACGCGTTTTCCTAATTTTGAATATTCAGTAATCAATCCATTCACTAGTGTGCTTTTACCCGCACCTGGTGGGCCAGTAATACCTACAATTGGAATTTCTTGATTTATTTTTAGTTGAGATAGAAATGGTAAATAGCCATCGAGCTCATTTTCAACGCCAGTAATGGCACGAGCCAAAGCACGATAATCTGCTAATTTTATTTTCTCTAAAATTTCGATCCAATTAGTCATTGATTTAACTAAATTAGCCACAAATAAACAAAATTAAATAGCCAACACCTAAATTTATGAAAGTTAGTGGTTTTACTTTTATCAGAAATGCCATTTTATACGATTATCCTATTGTAGAAGCCATTACTTCCATACTTCCTATCTGCGATGAATTTATTGTTGCCATTGGCCATTCCGACGACCAAACCACTGCCTTAATCAACAGTATTAATTCTCCTAAAATAAAAATAATTCCGACCGTTTGGGACGATACTTTAAGAGCAGGCGGAAGGGTATTAGCAGTTGAAACAGATAAAGCTTTTGCAGCCATTGCGAGCGATAGTGATTGGTGTTTTTATATTCAAGGGGACGAATGCGTTCACGAAAAATATCTTCCTATTATAAAAAAAGAAATGGAATTGAATCTACTTGATAAAAGAGTAGAAGGCTTGCTATTAAATTACCTTCATTTTTATGGCTCTTATGATTTTATAGGAACGGCAAGAAAATGGTATAGAAATGAAATTAGAATTATTAGAAACAATAAAAATATTAGCTCTTTTAGAGATGCCCAAGGATTTAGAATAGACGACCGAAAACTAAATGTAAAAAAAATTGCCGCTGCCGTTTATCATTACGGATGGGTTAAACATCCCGAAAAACAACAAGCAAAAGCTGAAACATTTAATAAACTTTGGCATAGCGATCAATGGGTTGAAAAAAATATTCCTAAAGTAAGCGGCTTTGATTATTCGAATGTAGATGGCCTGAAACGCTTTACAGAAAGCCATCCTGCTGTTATGAAAAATAGAATAGCGGCCATCAATTGGGAATTTACAGTTGATCCAACTATTAAAAAAATGAAATTGAAACACCAATTAGCAGGCTATATAGAAAATCTAACAGGTTGGAGAATTGGAGAATATAAAAATTACCGAATCATCAAATAATAAAACAATGGAAAAAATATCCGTCGTAATTATTACATATAACGAAGCTAGAAATATTGGACGCTGCTTAGCCTCTGTTAAAAATATTGCGGATGAAATTATTTTAGTAGACTCCCATTCAACAGACGAGACTGTTACAATAGCAGAAAGTTTTGGGGCTAAAGTGTATCAAAAAGAATTTATTTCTTATGCTACACAAAAGAATTTTGCAAACGAACAAACTAACAACAGATTTATTTTATCATTAGATGCCGACGAAGCATTGAGCGCAGAACTTTCTGCTGCAATAATTGTCAGCATGCAAAATCCAACTCATCAGGCTTATCAACTAAATCGTCGCACCAATTATTGCGGCACTTGGATAAATTATTGTGGTTGGTATCCAGATCCAAAAATTAGGTTATTTGATAAAAATTTCGCGAAATGGGGCGGTCCGGCATTACACGAAACCCTAGTGCTGAATGATAAAGCGCCCCTTGGATTTTTAAAAGGCGATCTTTTGCACTATTCTTTTTATACCATTCAAGATCACCGCAATCAAACAGAAAAATTTAGCAGCATCGCCGCTAAAGATTTATTTGATCAACAAAAAAAACCAAGTATCTATAATTTATACATTAAACCAATCAATCGATTTCTAACAGACTATATTTTTAAGCGTGGATTTTTAGATGGTAAAGCAGGCTGGACCATTTGTATTTACTCAGCTAAAGCAATGCATTTAAAATATGCAAAGCTGCAACAACTTTGGAATGCAGTAAAGTAATTGTTTAAAAATATAGTTTAAGCCAATTCTTAATTTTGGCAATCATCGGAACACGTCCTTCTGGCAAAGGCCCATCAAATTTTTCGCCTCTTCGTAAATAATATTTTGAAAGCGTGCTATTAGTCATTTTCCATTTAATAATAAATTTATGGTAACCCGGATTTTTAGTCACCCGCTTCACAGATTTTGAGCCAAAGTGATAGACCCTACTTTTATTGACTCCTTTAAAATATCGAATACCTGCTAACCATAATTTCATCGAAAAATCTGGATCGGAATACATGCCCGGAGAAAACTCATTACTATAACCGCCCACTGCGTCCCAAATATCTTTATGTACAATGTTAGGTGGCCATGTAGCCCCTTGCCAATCGTGCATAGGCAAACCAGCATATTCGGCCAATAATTTTTCTTCTTGAAATGATTCCAAATCGGTACCATAGTTTTTTTCAATCATACAATTACTTTGGGATTTAGGCTCAATAGATGTTGCAGAAATAAAAAATTGCTTATGCCCAATAGCGGCTATTTCTTCGACCAAAAATTTATCCCATTCGGGGCATGCATACATGTCGTCGTTCATGTATAAAAAATAATCTGTACTGAGTAGTGAACGGCAATTGTTTAAAGCGTAGCAGACGCCTACATTATTTTCACTATAAGTATAATCGATATTTGCTTGTGCTTTTACCCATTCCAATGTTCCGTCTGTTCCTTCGTTAACATGAACAATTATTTGGTGCGGGTAAGTTGAATTTTTTAAAATGCTAGCAATGCATAATTGTAAATAGGCTAAATTATTCCATGTAGGTATCACAATAGAAAATTGTGCATTCGGGTTGTTAGCCCGCTTAAAATTCTGTATTGGATAATTATAATTTAGCGTATTCATATCTATTTTTAATCTAAATACTCTTCTGGTTTTGCAAACAAAAACAAGCAATTAAACAATGCATAAAAAGTAACACCAGCTTGCGTTTCGAGCGTATCTTCGGTAAGCATCGAAAGCGAAAATGCAATAAAAAATACGATATAAAAATAATCTAGGTATTTGCGTTTATAAAATAGTGGATAAAAAACTACTAGCATAAATAATAGCAATCCAAGAACACCAAAGGTAAGCAGTATGGTGAGCCATTGATTGTGTGCGCGGTGTTGATATTGCTGCTGCAGTAAATTAGGATGTGTAAGATAATAACTATTGAAAGCATCGGCTACATCTCCTGTACCAATTCCTATAACCGGAGCTGTTTTAAAAATATCCCAAGCTATATTCCAGTAAACAAATCTTTGTGCAATTGATTTACCGTTTGGATCTTGATTTAATTGATATGATTGCCATTCATAAACAACTTCATGCGTACGCATTTTTATATTTGGCAAAGTCACATACGAAATAATTGGCAAAGCAATCATCAGCACCAATAAAACGGCAGCTAACCAAATTTTCTTGTGTCGAATAACAAGAAATATTGAACCAAGCAATAGCAAAATAAAAAACACAAGCAAGCCCATTCTCGAACCCATAATACCATTGAAAATAAACAACCAAACACCCGCGATTAAATAATAAAGATTAGTATAAGATAATTTTCTCCAGTTATTTTTAGCCAATAAGTAGAATGCGGCAAAAGCGGCAATGGTATTTAATAAGCTCAAACGAATATGAGAGATAAAATGAGACATTTCTCTCAATTCAAAAAAAGTAACTTGAAAATAACGGAGGTAATAATACAATCCGTAAATCGAAGAAAGCAAAGCCGTAATTAATAACACTTTTAATATGCTTCGAAATTCCTTAACGCTAAGCGATGGCGAAGTAATAAAAACAATAGGCAAAAAGAATATGGGTAATTTTATTTTTAAATCTTTGAGTGCGTATGTAAAATTACTTGTATAAAGTAAACCTAGCAAATGCAATAAGAATAGGCTAATGAGTACCCAAAATATTTTTGAATTTCGAAGCGTATTGATTTTTTGTTTTAAATTTCCTTCTGCAATCCAATTAATCACTAATAAACCTGTGCAAATGCTATTGATAGCCGCATAAGAAAAAACGCCGACAATAATTCCGCAGATTAAAATGATATGTGCTTTTTGAAAGGAAAATTGATTTAGCATATACTAAAATAAAAAAAAGCGCTGATAAATCAGCGCTTTAATGTGTATCCTTTGATAATTATAATTTACGTTTGATTTCTACTTGCTCAAATGCTTCTACAATATCTCCTACCTCGATTTCATTATAATTTTGAATATTTAAACCACATTCATAATTAGTTGCCACTTCTTTCACATCGTCTTTGAAACGTTTTAAAGAAGCCAATTCGCCGGTATGTAAAACTACGCCATCTCTAATGATACGAATTTTACTGTTTCTGTTTATTTTACCATCTAAAACCATACAACCTGCAATAGTACCCACTTTCGAGATTTTAAAGGTCTCTCTAATTTCTACATTGGCAACAATTTTCTCTTCAAATTGTGGCGCCAACATACCTTCCATTGCCGATTTGATTTCGTTGATGGCATCGTAAATAATTGAATACATACGAATATCAATTTGTTCTTGCTCTGCTAATTTTCTAGCATTCAACGAAGGACGAACTTGGAAACCAATAATGATGGCATCCGATGCAGATGCTAATAATACATCTGATTCAGAAATTTGACCTACTGATTTATGAATAATATTAATTTGAATTTCTTGTGTAGATAATTTCAATAATGAATCTGATAATGCTTCGATAGAACCATCCACATCACCCTTCACAATAATATTTAATTCTTTAAAGTTACCGATCGCTAAACGACGACCAATCTCATCTAAAGTAATATGTTTCTGTGTACGAATTCCTTGCTCGCGTTGTAATTGTAAACGCTTGTTTGCAATTTCTCTTGCTTCTACTTCGGATTCCATTGAGTTGAACTTATCACCTGCTTGTGGCGCACCGTTCATACCCAATACCTGTATAGGTTGTGAAGGACCAACAGATTCTACTTTATTGCCACGCTCGTTGAATAAAGCTTTTACTTTACCGCTGTAACAACCTGCTAAAATTGGATCTCCAACTTTTAAAGTTCCAGATTGTACTAAAATAGTAGTGACAATTCCTCTACCTTTATCTAAGGCTGCTTCGATTACAGTACCTACCGCATGCTTGTTTGGATTTGCTTTTAATTCTAACAATTCTGCTTCTAACATTACTTTTTCAAGTAATACATCTACGTTCAAACCTTGCTTTGCAGAAATTTCTTGACACTGGTATTTACCGCCCCATTCTTCTACTAAAATGTTCATAGCAGAAAGTTGCTCGCGCACTTTATCTGGATTTGCTCCTGGTTTGTCAATTTTATTTAATGCAAAAATAATCGGAACGCCCGCTGCTTGTGCATGGTTAATGGCTTCTTTGGTTTGTGGCATCACGCTATCGTCTGCTGCAATTACAATAATTACAATATCCGTAACCGATGCACCCCTAGCACGCATAGCTGTAAAGGCTTCGTGACCTGGTGTATCTAAGAAAGTAATTTTTTTACCACTATCTAATTGTACTTCGTAAGCACCAATATGTTGTGTAATACCACCGGCCTCACCTGCAATCACATTTGCTTTACGCACAAAATCGAGTAAAGATGTTTTACCATGATCGACGTGACCCATTACCGTAACAATAGGTGCGCGTGGAATTAAATCTTCTGGTTTATCTTCCACAACTGCAACAGTTTCTTGTTCGTCTGATGCACTGATAAATTGTACTTCAAAACCAAACTCATCTGCAACAATTGTTAATGTTTCTGCATCTAGCCTTTGGTTAATTGATACGAACATACCCAAACTCATACAAGTAGAAATAACTTGCGTAACTGGTACATCCATCATTTTTGCTAGCTCATTTGCTGTAACAAACTCGGTAACTTTTAAAATTTTTGATTGTAACTCTTGCTCTAATGCAGCTGCTTCGGCATTTGCCGCGTTGTCGTCTCTTTTGTTACGACGCATTTTGGTACGTTGTGCAAATTTACTCGACTTACCTGCTCCACTTAATCTAGCAAGGGTTGCTTTAATTTGATCTTGTATTTCTTTTTCGGTAGGCTCTGCTTTTGGTCCCGAGGGATTATTTCTTACAAAAGGTGCGTTTCTTCTGTTGGCTCCGCTATTAGCTGGTTTTGGATCGCCTGCTCTATGGAAAGTTCCTGGAGGGCGTCCGCCTGGGCTCGTATTTGTATTAGTATTTGTATTAGGCGTTCCTGTATGAGGATGCTCTTTTCTTTTTCTTTTTTTCTTTGCTTGTTCTGCCGCAGAATTTCCTGATGAACTTGCAACTGGAGCTGCTTTTTTCTTTGCAGCAAATTGCGAAAGATCTATTGAACCAATAATATTAGGCCCTGATAATTTTTGTGCTTTTGCACGAATCACTTCTAAATCTACTTCAGCATCTGGTGTTGGAGTAACGATAGGTTCGATTATTTTTGCTGGCTCTTCTTTTGATTCTTTTTTAGCAGGAGATTTTGCAGGTGCTGCATCAGCAACAGGCACTTCAATAGGTGCTTGCTCTACTGGTTTTTTCTCCGCTTTTTGCTCTACCGCTTTTTTAGTTGCTTTTACTTTTTCAATTTCACGCTCCGCTTTTTCTTCTTCCTTTTCTTCTTTTGTCTTTTTATCTGGACGCGTTTTTGAATTTACTTTTGCTAAATCTATTTTTCCTACAATCTTAACAGCACTTGCTTCTGCTTTAATTTCTGGAACAATTACTGGTTCGGTGATAGGTGCAACAACAGCTGCTGGTTTAGGTGCTTTTGGAGCACTAGATGTAACATTTTTAATTAAAATTTCCTTTTCGATTTCTGGCTCTGCGACTTTTTTAGTTACTACAGGAGTAGCAATAATCTCAGGCATTTCATCTTTTCGGATTTTTCCAATAGCAATACTTTTGGCTTCCTCTTTAATCGATTTATCGCCTTGAAATTCTTTTGTCAGAATCGAATACTGCTCTTCCGTTAACTTTGTATTTGGCTTATTGTCGATATCCATTCCCTTTGCTTTGAAATGGTCAACGATAGTTCCAATACTCAAGTTAAATTCCTTGGCAGCTTTTAATAAATTTATTTTTTTGTCTTCAGACATCTATTGAAAATTATGCAGTTAATGCTTTTTATTTATGTTTATCCCAATGCTTTACACATTGTATTATATTATTCGAACTCTGATTTTAAAATATTAATAACTTCTAGAATCGTTTCCTCTTCTAAATCTGTACGCTTAACCATATCTTCAACAGATAAAGCGAGTACACTCTTTGCAGTGTCACAACCAATCGATT